>JAHFFT010000067.1 GCA_023247795.1 Candidatus Omnitrophota bacterium | reverse complement strand
AGGCAAAAAGTTTCTCCTTCTGAGCTTCGGGATGCTTTAAAACCAATGTGGGATTTTTCATGTACCCAGTTTATCATAAAAAATCCTTTATGTAACTTTATTTAATGCGTTTGTATTAGTATCATTTCACTGTGTAAAGCCTGTTCTTCTTTGGGCGCCTTAACAAATATTTCTCTTGCTCTCGGATACCAATTTTCTGCAACCCAATCAGGATGCCAACCCGTATCTTTAATTTCTTCTTCAGGTAATTTTAAAAAATTTCTTAAATCCTGCAACATCATAAACCCAAGTTTCACTGAGCCAGCAAATCCACCAAAAACACAATTCCCAAGAGGATAAATTTTTTGAAGGCAGTCTTGTACATATCCGCTTTCTTTCCAACTAACACACACATCGGATATCATAATCCCATAACCAAATATTGTCGAACCGCCAATAACCCAAGTCATTTATTTGCCTCTTTCCTGCTTCATTTCATCTTACTGAATTTTCCACAATCTCATTTTTTTCTTACATCAGACAAAATTAAGAGGACATCATACTGGATTCACCAATTAAGCACTGTGTCACGAATTTCCTGCCGAATTCACTTTGTTGTGTCATCAAAATACCCTTATTTTATCTCCATCACCTTCATAACCTCATCCCCATAATGATTGATGACCTTGACGGCGATCTTGCCGGTCCTGGGTTTGGGGAACGGGCGAGAGACGGTGGAATACAGCTCATCCCACGCGCTTTCGCTGATGTCGGCCTTCAAAGCCTTTTTGAGCTTCTCGTAGGGCTTGTCATCGCCGAGAAAATACGCGTGGGTCACAAAGAATGCTTCGCCGTTGTAGTTAATATCAATAAACCACGCGGCAATGTCGTGTTCAGGATTACCTGAACCGCTGGAGCGAATCTCGCCTTTCACGGGATCATACACATCCACGCCCTTGATCTCGATGACCACGCCGTCTTTCGCTTGTTTGACCTTAATCTCCGGTTCGCCAAAGGCCAAGAATAAATTCCCCGACCCGGTCTTCTTAAGTAAATCCCCCATCGACAAATCCGGATTGATCTTAACTTTCATGACACGTAAATCGCCGAATCCGGACGGCTCCGTAAAAGCGGAGGCTTCGAAGGAAGTCGCGGCCACGACCAGAAGATCGGCAAATCTTTTGGCCACCTTCGCGGCATCCCGAATGAAATCATCATCCACACTGCCGAATTCCGGCCCGATGGATACGGCAACTTTCTTCAATCCGTCTTTCGTCTTATACTCGCCGGAGGCCTGGACCTCCGGGCCGCCGGGCAAGATATCCAGATTGACAAATTCGACGCGCGCCCCTTTCTCGCCCGTCTGCACCCCGGCCTTGAGCAAATTAGCAACGACAGTCTCCACAAAACGCTCCGATGAAACCATTTCCTGCGCGTCGGAAACGCGGTGCGGAGAAAGCGACTCAACCGTAAACGGCCCGGTGACGCGGACCTTGTCTTTGTCTTCAAGCGGCTGATCGTAAAGCACTTCTTCTTCGGGCTCTTCGCTATTGGCAATAGATTTTAATGTCACGTGCGGCACTGTTTTATATTCAAACCCGGCGCGGACATTACTTTCTTCCTTGAGCCAATAATAGGGAAACTTGGCGGTCATAAGGCGAGTCCGGGCCAAAGCCAAGGCCACGCGTGAAGTATCTGTTGTGATCCATCGTCTTCCCCATTGCTCAGCGACGAAAGCGGTCGTGCCGGAACCGCAGGTTGGGTCTAAAACAAGATCTCCCGGGTCAGTGGTCATAAGCATACAACGCTGTATTACAGTTGAATTTGTTTGTACAACATAAATTTTGTCCGAAGCCCCAATAGTATCAGTCCACAAGTTATTTAGTGGAGAAGCAGGAAAATCATCCAAAAAGAACTTATACCGAAGCTGGTTTGATGTTGCAAAAATTCTGTTTTTTTCAATCAATTTCTTCATCCCACTCGAACTTGTACGATAACCTCCTGAATATTTCTTTCCGTTAAATTCAACCTCAAATGTTGGATTACTCGATCTTATAAGGTTATCAGACATAAACGGCCTTAATTCTAATTCGGGGTTCCCTTGCAATATTTTGATACCTTCTGATCTTGAATAAATTTTTCTATTTTTATCTTCATAATGACTTGCCAAGTCATGTTCCGGCTTCAAAACAAAGAGTTTTCTCATTTTTGTCAGCTTGATATCTTTGGCGTACCAGATAACATAGTCGCTAATCGTTGTTAGAAAATCAGAAGAGACCAAGGATCTCGTTTTTGTAAAAATAATTTCATTTACAAAATTCTCACTGCCAAAAATCTCATCCATAACATTGTGGATCAAATGTACGTTTTCGTCGTTGATTTGCACAAAACAAGAGCCACTTTCAGTAAGAAGTTCGCGCGCTACAATCAAGCGGTCTCGCAGATATGAAAGATATGAGTGAATCCCGAGTTCCCACGTGTCGCGAAATGCCTTAATTTGCTCCGGCTGGCGGATCATGTCCTCGATCTTATTGTCCTTCACGTCGCGCTTGCGCGTGCTTGTTTGCCAATTTGATCCAAATTTAATACCGTAAGGCGGGTCAATGTAAATGCACTGCACCTTGCCGCGCATGCCTTCTTTCTCAAGCAAGCTGTTCATCACCAAAAGCGAGTCGCCTAAAATCATGCGGTTCTGCCAATTGTCTTCGTGCTTATAAAACTCAACGGCCTTGTCGAATTGCTGCTGGGTGGTTTCGCCGAAAAGCGTATACTGCGCTTCATCCGTGGCCCCCTGCTTCAACCGGGCGATGAGCGCTTCGGGAGAAATTTTCTCCTGCACGTAAATCGGCACCGTGGCAACGGCAAATTCGCTCCCCGCCTCTTTCTTGCCCGACCAGGTCAGTTGCGGATCAAGTGAAGGATCATAATCATACTTCTTCTTGACCGGCTGCTTCTCCCGGGCAGAAAGCTTGACGGATTCTTCCTGGGTAGGGATATGCGCGCGTTTGTCTTTGTGTTTATACGACGTCACCGCGGCGGCTTCGATCGTGCGGGATCTTTTTCTCTTTCTTGTCATAACCTTTTCCCTATTTTTATTAGGCAGGGCCTCCTAAATATGCCTATATTCTCCGAACAACCTTCCGTTTTCG
The DNA here is from genome assembly GCA_023247795.1 of Candidatus Omnitrophota bacterium. GTDB lineage: Bacteria > Omnitrophota > Gorgyraeia > Zapsychrales > JANLHA01 > JAHFFS01. The sequence continues at coordinate 4,499 of JAHFFT010000067.1, read as the reverse complement.
TAACCCATTGAATCCCAAGTAGAAAGCACAATGCCTATAATTGCCTATATGGCGATGACATAATACGTATTTACGGAAGCGCCCTTCTGTTTAATAATTTCTAACTCTTTTAATTCCCTTAAGTCGCCATTGATCGTTACTCTGGGTGTCCCTTTAAGAATTTTCAAACAATCTCTTATGGTTAATTGGCCTTTAATCAAAAGGCGGTCAATAATCTTATGCTGACGAATATTTAAATTCCTGAATTTTTCCCCAAGTAATATTGACTGAAAACTGTTCACTGAATTTCTAAATAACGGGGCAGGGAGGCCCCATTCTTCCATCTTGTCAAAGACAATGTCTATACCGCGCCCGTATTCCTCAAGATAATCCAAATCTTTCAGTCTGCCTGCGATGATTACATTACGACTATATTGCGCGTCTTTGATATTCTCAACGGTAACGCCTGGCGGCAAGCTGCCGGGGTTAGTAATTTCTAGCCGGTCTTTAAAGATATGAATTTGAGTAAACGTCTCGACGATCTTATAATCACGATGAATCACCGCGTTGGCAACAAGTTCCCGAATGGCCTGTTCAGGGTATTCATATTTTTCATGCCTTTTTGTACCGACAATATGAGCGGTTTTACGTATGTTTCTTAAAATGAACTTGTAGCTCTCATCGATTTGATGATCAAGGGTTCCAATAACATCCAGCTTATCAATGATACTCGAGGCACTATCGTTTCCTGAGAATTTTACGCACCGCATGACGTATCTCTCATAAGGGTACTTTTCCTGCGGAATGGCCTTGGCAAAAATGAGAAACCCGGCTATCGTAGGTTTCTTCACTTCGTTAAAATCACCGATGATACCAATATTCTTTAATAATTCGTTGTCGATCCTGATTGCAGCGCCGCGCTCGAGGTCTTCTTCTCTTTTTTGCAATAAGAATTTTATTTTGTCTTCCGACAAGTCTTCTAACCTGGTATCGGGGGCTTCCGACAGATCAAACTGAAATTGTTTGGATAACGCAACATAAGTTCTGAATTCATTATCGGTTAATGGCCGATTAGTATGCCCCTCTCGTATATATGCACCCTGCGGCAGACCCACCGGCTTGAAATAACAAGGCTTATATTCCTGAGGGCATTCTGGTATATATACAGCAAATAAATTCTTCTCTCGATAAGGAATGACGTAATATTGGGGCCGCAATACAAAACTCATCTTATCGTTAAAATATTCAATCATTTTTTGCTGTATTCTGTTTAATTCGTTGCACCCAACGATTTCAAATACATGCCGCGTGACATCTTCTTTAACCCCAAAAACGATTGCGCCACCACCTCTTCGGTGGCTCATCGCCGATATCGAACGCCAAATATCTTTAGGTATATTGTTGCTCGCTGTTTTCAGCTCAAGCTCTGGCAATTCACTGTTGATCTGCAACGCGAACTCCAATTTTTGTTTAATCTCTTGTTCGTTCATATTTTATTCCTTGCTACATAAGCGCATGAATGAGATTTTGCGTTTCATGGATATCCTGCACCTCAAGGATAGCCCATCGCCCAAACCGTCCGTCATTATTCACGGCCGGGACCCAAAATTCGCGGGCGGTTTTTACCTTCATGATCTTTTTATCATCTTTTTTACCTGTAACCTCGATCAAAAGGTTAAGGATAGATTTATCCGGCATCGCAATCTTTACCAGAAAATCCGGCATATAATGACGCGCGACTCCCTGGTGCTCGTAGGGAATTGTAAGCCCGAGATTCTGATTTTTCACATAGGCAATAATCTCATCCATCTGCTCAAGCTTTTTGGCAACCCCCTGTTCCCACTCTTCGGTATCCGCCACCACATAATTGACATGGCTTTTGACGGTTTCCTGCACCGGACGCGTGGTAAGAAAATCCACATAACGCGTCGACCCGACGGTATCATACGGCGCCAGGACCGGCAGAATCTTTTTCTCTTTCTGGCTGGCAAGATTCTCGGTAACAATGGCCTGCTGGATCTTCGTGAGCGCCCCGGAGAAATATTCCCCAACGCTTAGGTATCCTATGACCATACGATCCTTGAGGACGACGCATTTCTTTACGTATTCTTCGGCAATACGCCTTAATTGGGGGCCAAGCCAATATTTTTCCGAGCCGTCAGCATCCGTATAATACTTTTTAAGAAGCCCTTGCGTGAGGCGCATAATGACCTCTCCTTCACGGCGTTCTTTGATCTTTTCCAGCGTCTCCTTGACTCCTTCGCCAATGACCCCTTCCAAAACGACTTCTGTCGGTTCGTTCTCAATGATTATTCTTGATTCTTCAGTAAAATTCGCGGCAAGCTTTGCTTCATTTAACTCATATCGATAGCCTTCAACGCGGGGGAAGGTGATCTCATATTGCTCGCGCTCGGGTAAAGCATGGACACGGTGAATGACCTTGGGCGGCTGCGGAGGGACTTTGCCTTCAACCCTTAAAAAACTAAATGGGACACCATATACTTCCGCGTATTCGGGTGTCATCAAGCCGGTTTTATCATCCACGCTATAGTCAATCCGTCTCAAGGCCCGACCCACCACCTGTTCGCAGAGAAGCTGTGTTGAAAAGGCGCGGATACCCAAAATATGCGTGACAGTATTCACATCCCACCCTTCGGTCAGCATCGAAACGCTCACGACACATTTGATACCTTCTCCCAGCTTGCCGGGCTTACCGACTGTGTTCATGACCTCGCGAAGCAGCTCCTCATCCGAAGGGTCGTCACGCCCGGGAAATCTGCGCCGGTATTCTTTGTGATAATCTTTGATCTCTTTCTCAAATATCCTCTTAAAATCGTCATCAATTTTCTTTCCGCTTTCAAGCTGGGCGCTGTCGATCAAAAGCGTATTGGGGCGGTCTAAGAAACGCGCCCCGTCTTCATTCCGGAATATCTCAAGATTCCCTTTCTCAATTTTAATCTTCCCGCCCGCCGTTTCCCTTTCATATCCGGCAATCCAGCGATATACAATTTCGGAAACGGTCGTATTATTACAAACCACGATCATGACCGGAGGCATTACGTTGGGATTGCGTTTTCTTTCATCTTCATAAACCTTGTAATATTTTTCATAACTGCCATACAGAGAATTAAGGGCTTCCTCCAGTTTGGTAGGCAAAACAAAGGTGGATAAATTATAATCCCCCGCTTTCAATCCTTTCTTGGGCAAATCCTCCCGAACGTACAACCAAAGATTGCGAAACTCCGGCTCATCGTCGAGGGTAATCGTATCCGATTGAACAGGCAGTCTGGGGATTTTGACAACTCCGCATTCCAGCGCGTCCAGCAAAGAAAAATCATAAACTGTCCACGGGAAAAGAGTCCCTTCCTGATAACCGGAACCGCGCAGGAAATACGGTGTCGCGGACAAATCAATGATCCCGTTAATCGACATTTTTTGCGCGAACGATTCCAATCCGCTCACCCAAACACGGGCGGCCTTGTTGTTTTCGTCGGCCTCTTTGCGATCCTCTCCTGACAATTTTTCTTCGTTCGGTTTTTCGCGGTAACAGTGGTGGGCCTCATCATTAATCACCAAAATCCTCGGTTTACTAAGGAGACTTTTGAAAACCCGATTCACCATTGCGCCAGGGGTTTCCTTCACAGCCTCATCCTTGATAAGGCGAGCCGCCTTTACTACGGAACCGATTTGATAACGTGAATTTTGACGCAGTTCAAGTTGATGATAATTGGTAATGAGCACCATTGCCTGCTGAAGCTGCTCAAGTTCATGATAAGAGACAATATCGCGCTGTTGATAATAATTATGAGGATCATTCGGGAGAAGGACATTTAATCGGTCGCGGATGGTTATCCCCGGAGTTACAATGACAAAGGCATCAGTGAACCGCGTATCCTGCGGATAGCGAATTTTATTAAGGGTGTTGTAAGCGATGATCATCGCCATGACCACTGTTTTCCCGGAGCCTGTGGCCATTTTCAAGGCGATACGATAGAGACCAGGATTAGCCTCTTGTCCCGCTTTCTTCAGCTCATTAATAATCCAACTCTCCCCTGATTTTTCTGCCACTTCGTTGATATACATCAATGTTTCCAGCGCTTCAATCTGACTGAAGAAAAGCTTGTTGTCACGATTCTCGTCTTTCCAATAGAAAAGCAAGTCGCGTGAAGTTTTTGTAAGGCCGGGATAATCCAGCATGCCCCATTCCTTGATCCTGTCCCTAATCTTATTAATAAACTCATTGTCTTTCTGGAGTTCGCTGCCAAAAGCACCTTCGGCAATATTCTGCTCGGCACGCTTTTTCAAGCTTTTGGCCCGCGGGACGGGGATATAAAAACTGCTTGGCCGACGAAACTCCAAGACATCTTCAGTCAAACCTCGTTCGTCCGACTTAAAATGTCTCGCAGGTTCTTGATAGGGAGAATTGAGTATGGGGGAATTCATAAATTACTCCGCAATAATATCCAGCCCTTCTTTTTTGGGCCCTGCGAATCCCGTGACTGGCAAAAATGACGCGCAAG
>JAHFFT010000039.1 GCA_023247795.1 Candidatus Omnitrophota bacterium | reverse complement strand
AATTCATTTCCACATTTTTAAAGAATTATCATTGCTCAAAGACCTTTTTTATAATATGATAAAGCATATGGAAAAAAATTACTTTTACCCACAAAATCATTCCTTTCATATTCCGGTCATGGGAACGGGGTTCTCCATCGACACCCCAATTAAAGTGGCGAGATACGGGATTTCTTCGGTCATTTCGCTGGTCGATGATACCCTGATTGAAGAGATGCGCAAATTCCACGCCCAAAAATGGGGAGAACCTTTTGAACCCATTACCAAATATGAGGAAGACTATCGCGCCCGCCGGATCACCGCTTACTTAAATCTTGTTGACCGCATCGTTAAAAAACAAATCTCCGAACTTAAAAAAACCCATTTTGAAATCGGCAGTGAAATCACAAAATACTTTGAACTCCTTTCCGATAAATCGCCGTTGAAAATCCTTTACAATAAAATGCTGAAAACCTCTGACCTAAGGCAAAAGGAGGAACTTCAAGAAAAGCTTCGTTCTTCCGTTATCCCCGGCGACATCAACGTCAACATCATGACAAAGCTTGACCGGGAAAATTACGCGCCCAATGGCACCCTGCTTCCATCGCATTTTTCCGACGCGCTGGCGGCTTTGCGCGGATACGCGCAAAGCACGCTGCAATCAGCGATCATCTTTTCCGCCGGGATCAACCAGCGCCTCTATGGTTATACGGAAGAATTTAAAGACTTCTTTGCCGATGCTAAAGGATTTATCAAAAAACGGATCGTCATTAAGGTGAGCGATTACCGCTCTTGTTTTGTTCAAGGAAAATTTTTTGCCAAAAAGGGCCTTTGGGTTTCCGAATACCGCATTGAATCCGGCCTGAATTGCGGCGGACACGCGTTTGCTACCGTTGGTCTGTTGATGGGGCCGATTCTCGAGGAAATCAAAAACAAACGTCAAGAACTGATCGATACCTTGCACCAGATTTACAATCAGGCACGCGGATTGAAAGGTCAGCCGGCTTTCGCCCAACCGCATGAAGTTATGGTCACGGCCCAAGGCGGCATTGGAACTGCACGTGAAGATCAATTCTTGCTTGATCACTACAATGTTAACGCTACCGGCTGGGGAACTCCATTTCTGCTCTGCCCGGAAGCGACCAATGTCGATGAGCCGACACTTAAAAAATTGGCCGCGGCTCAAGAAAAAGATTTGTATTTAAGTGAAGTTTCACCGCTCGGCGTACCTTTTAACAATTTGCGTGACTGTGACTCTGATTTGGAAAGAGACCGCCGTTCAGCGGCTGGCCGCCCGGGGAGTCCTTGCCCAAAAGGCCATTTGGTTTCAAATACCGAATTTACTGAGAAACCGATTTGTACGGCCTCCCGACTTTATCAAAAACTAAAAATCGAGTCCCTGGAAAAACTAAATCTCCCAGAACTTGATTATTCGCGCAAAGTTGAGATGGTGACTAAAAAATCCTGTATCTGCAATGATCTCGGTGAAGGAGCGCTCATCAAAAACCAAATCCCTAAAAACGGGACCCACTTCTCTGCGGTCTGTCCCGGGCCCAATTTAGCTTATTTTTCGCGAATCGTTACTTTAAAAGAAATGGTGGGACATATTTATGGCCGTCTGAGCATCCTCAATGCAACTTACCGGCCGCATATGTTTGTTAAAGAATTGAAATTGTACATCGATTATTTGATGAACGAAGTCAAAAAAAACTCAACGGAATTTTCAAGCAGACAAAATAAACATTGGCAGGAATTTCATTCGAATCTCGAATCGGGGATTCAATACTACCGCGAACTTTTCCCAAAATTGCTCGCCCAATCTGAAGCTTATCGGCAAAAGGCCCTCTACGAACTGCACCTGCTGCATCAACAATTGGAAGATTTCGCCAACGAACATCGCAGCATCTTCTTTCCGGAACTGGTGGAAGCAACCTCGTAAAAAGCTGCTAACATCGACGATCAACTCAACCCATCAGACATAAATGTTGTAATTGTTCTCTTTGAATTCTTTGGCTTTTTCTTTCAATCCCTGAGCGACCGTTGCCGCAGCAACGATTTCTTCCTTCACTTGAGCGTAATCGCGAATATCCTGAGTGATTTTCATAGAACAAAAGTGCGGACCGCACATCGAGCAGAAATGCGCGAGTTTCGCCCCCTCGGCCGGCAACGTCTCATCATGATATTCCTCGGCAGTTTCCGGATCCAAACTCAAATGGAACTGATCCTTCCAGCGGAATTCAAAACGCGCTTTAGAAAGGGCATTATCACGCTTTTGCGCCCAAGGGTGCCCCTTGGCCAAATCAGCGGCGTGAGCGGCGATCTTATAGGCAATGATCCCCTGCTTGACGTCTGCTTTATTCGGAAGGCCTAAATGCTCTTTGGGGGTCACGTAGCACAACATGGCGGTGCCAAACCAACCAATCATGGCCGCACCTATGGCTGAAGTCAGATGATCATAGCCAGGAGCAATGTCGGTCGTTAACGGGCCAAGTGTATAAAACGGCGCTTCGTTACAAATTTTCAGCTGCTTATCCATATTTTCTTTGATCAGATTCATGGGCACATGACCCGGCCCTTCGATCATGGTCTGCACGTCATGTTTCCAAGCGATTTGCGTCAATTCGCCTAAAGTTTCCAGTTCGCCGAATTGCGCCCCGTCGTTGGCGTCGGCAATCGAACCGGGCCGCAAACCATCACCTAATGAAAAACTCACGTCATACTGCTTCATGATTTCACAGATATCTTCAAAATGCGTGTAAAGAAAATTTTCTTGGTGATGGGCTAGACACCACTTGGCCATAATCGATCCCCCACGGGAGACAATACCGGTTAGCCGTTTGGCAGTCAACGGAACGTAACGCAGTAAGACACCGGCATGAATGGTGAAATAATCCACCCCTTGCTCGGCCTGCTCGATTAAAGTGTCACGAAACATTTCCCAGGTCAATTCCTCGGCTTTGCCATCCACTTTTTCCAAGGCCTGGTAAATCGGAACGGTCCCGATCGGGACTGGCGAATTACGAATGATCCATTCCCGAGTCTCGTGAATATGTTTGCCGGTTGATAAATCCATGACGGTATCACCACCCCAGCGGATCGCCCAGGTCATCTTCTCGACCTCTTCGGCAATACTGGAACTCACCGCGGAATTTCCGATATTCGCGTTGATCTTGACATAAAAATTACGGCCGATGATCATCGGCTCGCTTTCCGGATGATTGATGTTATTGGGAATGATGGCGCGACCGCGGGCAACTTCTGATCTGACAAACTCCGGATCACAAGTCTCGCGAAGGGCGATGAATTCCATTTCATGAGTCACGATTCCTTGACGGGCATAATGCATTTGCGAAACATTGCTTCCCGACTTAGCCCGCATAGGACGACGCAGATGAGGAAAACGTACCTGTTCAAGCGAATTGTCCTGTTCATAACGACGTCGGTATTGCGAACTGGAACAAGCTAAAATCTCGACATCGTTTCTGCTCAAAACCCAAGATTTTCGTAATTCCGGCAAACCGTTTGCAATGTTGATCTTGACTTGAGGGTCGGTGTACGGGCCAGAAGTGTCGTAAACACTGATCGGCGTGTTTTCTTCGACGCGGCCATTGGTTTGGGTCGCGGATAAAGTGATCTCTCGCACCGGGACTTTCAGTTCGGGAAATCGTGAACCCTTAAGATAGATCTTTTGCGAACCAGGAAGTGGGGCGTAACTCAAACCTAAATCGCGCGGATTAATTTTTTCGTTTTTTGCTGAGAAGTCTTGTGATTTCTGAATCATGATTTCATATCTTACCGCAGAAGGAATCAAAAGGCAATCGAGATTCTCGTTCACTGAATTGAATTAAAGAAATTTTCGTAGGCTAACAAGAAAAAAAATTTAAGAAAACGAGGTGCCACAACCGCAGCTGCTTTGCGCATTGGGGTTGTGATATTTGAAGCCACTTTCTTTAAGCGAATCGATATAATCGATTTTGATCCCTTTTAAAAACGCAACACTCTCTTCATTGACAAAAATGTTCAGGTCGTCTTGTTCGCTGACGACGTCGTTAGCGTAAGCTGTTTTTTGAAAACGCAAATCGTAGGACAAACCAGCGCATCCACCGGTCACAACCCCCACGCGCAGACCAAAGCCGGACTTTCCCTCTTTGGCCATCATGGACTTGACCTTCTCAACTGCCGAGGGTGTTAAGGTCGCCACTGGCCCTTGATGTGGCGACTGCTTTTCTGTTGTTTTGATCTCTTTTTCCATCTCAGGTTAAATATAACACATTGGCTAAATTAGTCAATTCACCATATTTCTAAACATTGCCGTTTACTGTTCGAGGATAAAAATGACTCAAATCCGCCATTTGATCGAACAACCCATCGACGGCCTTTGTTCTTTAAAAATCGATAAGCCGGAAGCCAACTGGTTAAGCGCTTCCTTCAACTCTTCACGTGTGATCTTGCTTTCATCCTGCCAATTGTCGTCGATGCGGCCATGGTAGACAAGCTCTTTATTTTTGTTGAAAAGATAAATGTCTGGGGTGCATTGGGCCTTAAAGCTACGCGCCACATCCTGGGTTTCATCAACCAAATACGGAAACTCGATCTTTAATTCTTTGATCTTTTTCTTCATATTTTCCGCTGAATCATCCGGATAATCAGGATGGATATTGGGATTGACGGCAACCGTATTGACCCGCATCCCCTTGGCGTAATTGGCCAATCGAATGAACCGCGGCCAAACCGCGATCGCGTACGGACAGTGGTTGCAGGTGAACGCCAGCAAAAGCCCTCTTTCACCGAACAAATCACTTCCCTTAATTTTTTTTTCAAACGGATCTTTTAACTCAAAATCCGGCATCTTGCTTCCTAGCGGAATCAAGATGGATTCTAATAACGCCATTCCCAAATACCTCCTCTATTTTTTATCTTTCGCCTTCTGCACAACCCAACGGCCTTTTTCGTTTTTCTTAAAAAATTCCAAAACCGTTTCCGCGTCATGAAAAGACAAGGTCACAAAAGAAAAATTATCCAAGATTTGAATGTCTTTGATCTTCGCACTGGTGATACGGCATTTCTCCGCGAGCAAGGCAATCAGCTTCCCACTTGTCAATCCATCATTTTTTCCTCGTTTGATGAAAAGACGCGTCTTTCCTTTTGTATCGACGGCAGAACTGCCGATCTCGGTGTATTTTTTTTCATCAAGCTCTTCACCAAAGCTATGCTCCAAAAGGGCAGCAATGATATCCTTCGCGTCGCTGACCGCAAGCAGTTCTTGGATGAACGTCGCATATTCGGCCCGCCGGTTCGATTTGATCATATTTTCTAACTGGACTTTGACCTTTTGTCTTCGCATTACCATCATGTCCTTAACGGAAGGAAGGGTTGCCTTACGGATATCGGTCATGACTTTACGTTTGATGTGCTGAAGTTTTTGATATTCCGAAGGGGTAATGAAGGTGACCGCGTTGCCTTCTTTTCCGGCGCGTCCGGTGCGTCCAATTCTGTGCACATAAGATTCCGGGTCTTGCGGCAAAGCATAATTGATGACGTGCGTCAAATTTTGCACGTCGATCCCGCGCGCGGCAACGTCGGTCGCGACGAGAATATTGATGACGCCTTTTTTAAACTTGTTGAGGATTTTTTCTCTTGAATTCTGCGAAAGATCACCGTGCAAACCCTCGGCGTCATATCCGCGTTCCGCCAAATGATTGCTGATTTTATCCACATCCACTTTGGTTCGGCAAAAAACCAAGCCGTAAAAGCCCTCTTCCATGTCAATGATCCGACACAGCGTTTCAAATTTATCACCTTCCGAAACTTCAAAATAAATCTGATCAGTTTGGGCGGCCGTCAGCTGTCCGGTAGTGACTTTGATTGAGACCTGCTCACGCATATATTTTTGAGCTATTTTTTTGATCTCCGGCGGCATCGTTGCCGAAAATAACAAGACTCGTTTATCCGGGCTTGTTTTTTCAATGATTTTTTGAACGTCCTCGAGAAACCCCATGTTCAGCATCTCATCGGCTTCATCCAAAACTAGATAGCTGATCCGATCAAAACGCAGTGTGCCCCGCTGAAGATGATCAATGATCCGGCCGGGAGTTCCCACAACGATGTCCGCCCCTTTTTTCAAAGAACGAAATTGCAGATCGATCGACTGTCCGCCGTAGATCGGAACGATGTTCAAATTTTTTTTCCCGCGAAAAGAATTCAATTCCTCAGTGACCTGCAAGGCCAATTCTCTGGTCGGGGTTAAAACCAAGGCCTGCACCTCTTTCGTATTCTCTTTTATGCTCTCGATGATGGGTAAACCAAAGGCCGCGGTCTTTCCGGTTCCGGTTTGCGCCTGCCCCACAACGTCTTTGTTGGTCGTTAAAATCATCGGAATGGCCTGCTCCTGAATCTGTGTAGGAACCTCAAATCCCTTTTGCCGTAAAATCGCCAATGTTTCCGCAGTGAGTCCTAAATCATTAAAAGTTTTCATAATCCATTAACGGGTCTGTGCCCGTTTTTCCTTTCCATCTGGTGATAATGTTTCTCTAAACCAATTCTTGAAATGATTGATGGTTCCTTCACGGTCCCTTCGGAATAAAAACTCCGCGTGGGTCCCGTTCGCAATGATTTCTATCCTTTTAAAAGCCGCGGCCTTTTGATATAGCCGCTCTGAATGCCATGGCAAAACCAACCAATCTTTCGCCCCGTGATAAAACAGTATGGGGACTTTGATTTTAGCAACGATTTCAATCGGCTTCGTTTTCTTGAGCCAGAAGGCTCCGGCCTTAAACCCTTTGCCGATCCTTCCCTCTTGCAGGACATTATATACGACATTCTCCATAATATCCATTTTCCAAAAATGAAAATCGATTTTTTTAAATTCGCTCGGCGGACTAACGGCAATCAAACTGTCCACAAGATCTGTTTTTGCCGCGACAATAAGACTCACGGCCGCTCCCATCGAAAACCCAACAACACCAACCCGCCGATACCTCTCCCGAGCGTAAGCCAGGATTGCGGTCAAATCCTGCGGCTCTTTGGCTGACCAAGTAAAACGACCTTCGCTCTCGCCATGCCCGCGATAATCCATCACCACAACGTCGTAAACATCAAGTAGATTTTCTGCCATCTCTTGAAATAATACCGCCTTTTTGCTGTTATAAAAACCGTGCGCCAAGACAATCACAGCATCATGACCATTCGAATAATGATCAAACGCTATTCTTTTTTGATCATCGGTAAAGGCCACACCACTTTTTTTAGAGATTGTCATCCCATCCTCACTAGCGTCGCTCAACAAAACAGAATGCATTGACGCTGAAACGCATGATGATCGATTTGATTGCAACATTTTAGCATAGACCTAAAAAAAAGGGCCACTTAATGGCCCTAAATATTTTATTCGCCTCTTGAATGGTCATTAATTTTGAAACATCAAATCTTTCTCTATATTGGCGTTGAAGATGCTGTCCTCATAAGCTTCGGGGATTTGGACAATCGTTGCTGGCACCGCGAAAATCAAATCGCTCATGGCTAACCTTTCGTCCAAAATCTGCTTCGTTACAACCGGTAAGATTTGACTTGGATAACGGCCCAGCAATGGCTGCAAACCATGTTTGCTTTTCAAAACAATCGGCAATACGCTGTTTTGAGCCGCGAGAAAAGTAAAAACCGCCGGGGAGACGCAACATAGATCACAGGGTGCTACCAAATACTCGCTGTCCAAACCCGAATTTAACAATGCCTGCAAACCGCCCAATGGTCCGCAGTTCTGATAATGATCTTCGATCCGCCGCAAATGGTTTATTGAATCAGGAACCCCATCGCCGTGACCGACCAAAACAATTTTTTCACAAACATTTTTCATGGCTCGATAGACCTGCTCAATCATGGTAAACCCGTTTGTGAGACGGATTCCCGCCTTCGGCCGTCCCATCCGACGACTTTTTCCTCCACAAAAAATAGCACCGGTAAACGACGAAGTCGATTTCATTAAACAACCCCTGTTAAAAAAGACTGCAGAACTTGAATGGATTCTCCAACCTGGATCCTTCCTTCCCGCAAAACCCTGGCATACATGCCGCAACGCCCAATGATATCAATTTTAAGTTGCGGATCAATCGAATCTAAGACTAGCAAGATTTTCGCACTTTCGATATTTCCAAAATAATCCCACCGGAAAATTCCAAAATGCACCCCAACGGCAATTGATTGACACATAAATTTTTAACCGTCAGATTCTCCCCGGTGCTGCCGGGATATAAGGGATACCCTTCGCGGCGAAGTTCATCCAACATTTCGCTATCCTGCAGACAAACCGCCTGCTCAGGACGACAATGTTTTTCATGATCGTGTCCTTCCCCGACAATTCCAGAAAACGTGACATAGACATTTTCAACCCGGGGTTTGGGAATGCCCCCCTTGGAAATGTTGAGACTTTCGACATGCGGGTGCTGCTCATGCCAGGTCTGCTTATTCCCATTCATCAATCGATATACTCGCTGCGCAGGTTTTGTATGACGGCTGCCGTGAGTACGGGTCAAATGAAGACAATGTCAATTGATTGGTCTGTTCATAATGCATCGGCATAAAAAGCTGGCCTGGCTTTACCGTTGGGACCACAAATGACTTGGCCCTGATTTGTCCCCGACGGGTGGCAACCGTGACCCACTGGCTATTTCGAATTTTGTATCGGTCGGCATCGTCGGTGTTGATTTCAACATAAACCTGCTGCGGATACAGCATCCGCAAAATCTTTGACTTTGCCGTTCGGGTCTGGGTGTGCCATTGCACCGAGGAACCCCGTCCGGTAAGAAGCGTAAAAGGATATTGATCACAGACCGGTTCCGGATTATTTTTGATTTCTTCAAAAATAAATCGCGCTTTTCCATCGCTGTGATAATATCCGCCATCTGCAAACAGCCGACGCTCCGTCTCCGCTGTTTCCTGACCATGCGCGAAAGGCCACTGAATTCCGCCCCGTTCTTCCAACATCTGATAGTCTTTGATACCACTCATATCACAGGGTTGACCTTTTGTCACCCTTTTTAGAATTTGAAACACCGCCTCCGGAGAAGTCCATTCCGTAAGAAGAGGTTCGCATCCCCAGTAATAAGCGATGAGCTTAAAAATCTCAAAATCGGTCTTGGCCTCACCAGGAGGCTCTGCCACTTTTTTGATCAAACCGAGGCGTCGCTCGGAATTGATAAATGTCCCTTCCTTCTCCCCCCATCCCGCGGCCGGAAGAACCAGATCAGCTGATTGGGCGGTCTCGGTCGTGTCATACATATCTTGGACAACAAAAAAATCCAAATTTTTAATGTGTTCGCGTAACGTCTTCTGCTCAATCCAGGAATGCAGCGGGTTTGTCGCGATCACCCACAGGCCCTTGATTTTATTTTGAAGTACTCCGTCGATGATTTCATCATAGGCCAAGCTGTTTTGCCGCGGGATGCAATCTTCCTTGATGTTTAAAAGGTCAGCAATTTTTTTGCGGTCATCGGGGTTTAAAAAATCATGCCCACCTAAAAGATTCGTCGTATTGCTAAAAAGCCGTGACCCCATGGCGTTGCATTGTCCGGTAATGGAATTCGCCCCTGTGCCAGGCCGGCCGATATTGCCGGTCATCAACGCCAGGTTGATGATCGCTTGTGCTGTGCGTACCGCTTCGTAGCCTTGATTAACACCCATCGTCCACCAAAAGGAAACTCGCTTTCCGCGATGGATAAGCTCAGCGAATTCCAGAATGTCGTCCATAGACAAACCGGTTTTCTGACTTACCAAGTCTGGCGAGAACAACTGAACATGATTTTTAAAATCGGCAAACCCGATGGTGTGCGCCTCGATGTATTTTTCATTGATCCAACCGTTTGCGATCAAAATTTGCGCCAACCCGTAGAAAAGGGTCAAATCGCTTTTAGGATTTAGCGAGTAATGCCTGGTTGCCGCCATCGCGGTTTCGGTTTTACGCGGATCAACCACAATGATTTCCGGATGATTCGGATTCATGCAGACCCGCTGCCAGAGGATCGGGTGGGCAATGCAAGGATTAGCGCCAACAAAAACTATCACATCCGATTCTTCAAGATCTTTGTAAGTATACGGGGGGGCATCAAAACCAAACGATTGTTTATAGGCGGTCACCGCCGTCGCCATGCACTGACGGGTGTTCCCATCGCCATGAAGAAAACCCATACCGAATTTTGCCAAAACCCCTAACAGGGCCATTTCTTCATTGGTGAACTGGCCCGTGCTGATAAAGGCAACACTCCCTTTACCGTATTTGTGTTGGATCGCGACAAAACGGTTGACAAACTCTTCCATAGCCCTCGCCCAGGTGACCGGCTCCAACTGACCATTGGGGTTTCGCAAAAGCGGTTTTGTGGCCCGGTCCGCAGCCCGCAGCGGCGTCAACGCTTCCCATCCCTTGGGACAAGCTTCACCTAAATTGACTGGGTAATGCCTGGTCGGCGTCAAATTCACCGCTTGGTTATTTTTGATATGAATATCCAGGCTGCACCCCACCGAGCAATACCCACAGATCGATTTGCTAACACCATCGGGCAAAAGGCGTGTAGGCAATTTCCCTAATCCAAAGGAGGCTTCCTCGAGCTTCAACTCAGCCGTGTATTTGCCATCGCTCTGGAAAATAAAATTTTTAAATCGCTCTTTCAATTGTTCAATCCCCCAGGCATTTTCAAAGGAACAACTGCTTTAAAAAAAAGTAACCGCTCCAAAAATTCTCCTGCCAACGACCCAATAAAAATGAAAACAGCAAGCGCCAACATCACCAATTCTACTTCTTGATTCATTTGCATAAACACAAATGGGAACACGATTCCCCCGAGCGTCCCGCAAATAAACCGCGACAAGGTAAATCTTTTTAAGTGCCGCGTCATGAGGATCGCTGTTTTCGACATAAACGATAAACTGTTTTGATCTGCTGTCAAAAGAATGATGGCCTCCAATAACAGTTTGATTGCCGAAGTCAAAACAATGATTTGACAAATTTTGTTGCCAAAATCTTTAAGCAGGTCCGAAGTTATTGTGTGGGCATGGAAAAACCCTAAACAGCTGGCCGTCAAAAGCATGGTTGCGCATCCTAAAATGATCGCCGTCATAAAAAATTTGGCCGCGGTCATGGGATTATCCCAAAAAGGGCGTTTGGTGTCTCGGTAAACCATGACCGAACAAAAAATTCCGATCAATCCCAAAATAGCAACAGTCAACCCCAGTAGCGAAAAAATATGACTTCCCAATACGCTCATGATCAGGCCGGCAAAGGGTTTAATCCAACAACTTAAAGCATAAATCACAGCGCTCGCGGCAAATAACACAAAGGCGATGATCTCGCGGCTCAACCAGGATGTTTTAAATCCTAAAACTGCTCGAAAAGCTAAATGCGGGCGGCCTAGATGACAAACACTTCCCACTAAGGCCAACAATCCTAAACCCGCTACCACAGCAGCGTGACCGGCGCTAAAAATACTTGAATAGTTCAACATCAGCACCTGAAAAACGATTTGCATAAAAAACGCTCCAACGGAAAGCTGGGTCAGAACCAGCATGACAACCAGCGGGATGTGGGAATGTTCAGGCGTAATCGTGTGATGATCAACCGAGATCATGTTGCTTGAAAAACCGTGGCTGGTTTTGTATTTGGTGGTTGGAAAAGTGTAATCAGAGGCCGGAGCGCCGGCAATCTTGACATATTCTGATGCGTGTCGTTTCACCTCGTTGACGTCAACAAGGGTCACACGAATCGCACCATTGGGGCAGGCCCGGGCGCAGGCCGGGGCTTGCCCGTCATTCAATCGGCCGATGCACATATCGCATTTATGAACAATTCCCCTTTTCTTATTGTATTTCGGGACATCATAAGGACATTTTAAGATGCAATATTGACAGCCAAAGCATTGATCTTCCAAATGCTTGACAATGCCCGTGACCGGATCCTTTGTGTAGGCCAGCGTCGGGCATCCATTCATGCAAGCCGGATCAAGACAATGATGGCAGGCGGTTGTCACGTGCTGAAGAACTGGCTGAGAACTCGTCCCGCCATGAATCAGCCCAACCGAACGCCAGGTTTCATCTTCATCCAAACCGTTTTCGTTATGACACGCGGTCACACAGGCCTTGCAGCCGGTGCACTTGTCCATATCCACCTCAAAGGCATACTGCTGCCCCGCTCCCGGAGATTTCGCCGGGATCAATTCGCGATATTTTTTTAAAGAACGATCAATCTGCTGCGTTTCGTGCTTAAACGCGAATTCTTCGACCGCGGAAATGAGCGCTTGTTTATCAATGTGTTCGTCAACAAATAAATCTTTCATCGATCCTTTTTTATGTTAACCCTTCCATCAAAATTTTACAGTTACAGTGTTGTCTGCAAATGGAAAAAGTCGGTATCCTCGTTGGCATCGGTTTGTTGCAGATATTTTTAAGTTGTGGTGAGTTTCTTATCAGCAGGATTGCGGTCACCGGCCCCGCAATCAAAAGAAAAGCCGCGTGCGGTGGCGAGGTTTGATTGCCAACACTGCCCTTTTCTCAAATTCAGGATTACAGCGTTAGACATTCGCTGGCATTATTTTCTTTTTTTTGATTAAAAATTTCGCAGGGAAATTCTAAAATCATCTCTCCGTGCTGCAACAAAACATTATAAATTTGGATGCACTCATTATGCTCCGATCCTTGACCGGTCCCCAAATCGAACTTATGTCCGTGCAAAGGACACACCACCAGCCCGTTTCCCATCATCCCTTCCGCCAAAGGCCCTTCACGGTGCGGACATTTATTTTCGATCGCCGAGATATCACCGTTTCGAGAACGAAAAACCGCGATCTCCTCGCCTTTGACAATAAAGCATCGGCCCTGACCTAACGGGATGTCATTCACCGAACCTAAATTGAAGAGCATGTTCCTTTGCATGGTAAGCTCCTTTCGCTAGAAACTATCCATTGTTGTTGACTTCTCCAACGACCTCAACCAATTGCGGCCCATCAAATTGATGCGCGTAGGCCGGGGTCTCCGCTTCCTTCCAAGGGTCTTTGAAAGCATTGACCGCTTCCTGAATCCGTTCATCGAGCTGCGAACAAATGCCCAAGGTGTCCTTGATCAAAATCGCTTTTAAGATATCCATGCCGACGCGCTCGACGAAACCGTAGGTCCTCTCCAAATATTTACCGTGCTCGCGGTAATATTGAAGAAACCGGCCAACAATGCAGAGGACATCATCATGGGTGTTCACCGTTGTCAACAAATCCCCTTTACGCACAATGCTTCCGGCGGCGCCCCCAATATAAATTTCCCATTGGTCACCTTCAATGGCAACGATTCCGACGTCCTTGACGTAAGATTCCGCGCAATTCCGCGGACAGCCCGACGCTGCCATCTTGACTTTATGCGGGCATTCCAGACCTTGAAAACGCATTTCAATTTTTTGGGCCATGGAAATCGCGTCCCCCACTCCATAGCGGCAAAAATCGGTTCCCACACAACTCTTACAAGTCCGAAAGGCCTTGGTGTACGCGTGACCGCTCGGCATACCAATGTCTTTCCATATGGCCGGCAAATCCGCCTTTTTGACACCCAAAAGATCAATCCGCTGCCCGCCGGTGATTTTGACCATCTTGACGTGGTATTTCACCGCGGCCTGGGCGATGCGTAACAACTCGTCAGGACTTGTAACACCGCCGAAGATGCGAGGAACCACCGAAAAACTGCCGTCTTTTTGAATATTGGCATGCACGCGGTCATTGATGAATCTGGCATCGCGCTCATCTTCATATTCCTTGGGCCACATGATTTTCAATAAAGACGCCAAGCCATTTTTACTTCCGGCGTCCTCAATCCCATCTGCCAATTGAGCAAAAACCGTACTGACGGATTTCATCTCACGATTTTTGATCTCTCTGACCAGCAGAGATTTTTCTAAGGGGATTCCTGCAACATAATAATGTTCACGCGGGTCATAGGAGACTTTACCGATAGTGGCCTCGATGATTTGCGCAATCAATCCTCGACAGGACCCGCATCCCTTTCCGGCTTTGGTGACTTCGCCAATGGCGGAAACGCTCGTGCGCTGTTCGTTTTTGATCACATCGACAATCTGTCGCTTGCACACCCCATTGCAATTGCAGATCTGGGCGCTGTCCGGAAGATCGTTCACGTCCAAAAGCGTCTCGCCGGAAACCGCCCCAAATAAAATTTCCGCCCTGTTCTCCGGCACTTTCGTTCCGTTCATGAACATGGGCATCAAATCATCTGCCATTTCAATATCACCTAATAGGATCCCTCCCTTAATCTTATTGTCAGCGACGATCAATTTCTTATAAATCCCTCGATTGGGGTCCCGATAGACAATGACTTCGTCCGTCGACTCAGAAGGATTTTTTTCTCCAAACGACGCAAGCTCAACGCCCATCACTTTAAGTTTGGTCCCGACCTTTGATCCTTCATAAACCGCATCCCTACCACATTCGGTGATCACCTCCGCCAAGACAACCGCCTGCTGCCAAATCGGATCAACCAATCCGTAAAGCACTCCACGATGTTCAACGCATTCCCCAACGGCAAAAATTTTGGGATCACTGGTTTTCATTTGGTCATCACAAACGATCCCTTTATTGACTTTCAGACCACAATCGACGGCAACTTCCGTGATCGGACGAATGCCGGCGCTGACAACCAGCATATCGGTTTCCATCTGTGTTCCATTTTTAAAAGCCACCCCAGACACTTTGTCATCCCGATAAGTAATTTGACTTGTGATGGTGTCCAAGGCGACACGCAAGCCCATTGTTTCCATTGCGCGTTTGAGAAGCTGGGCTGCTTCCAAGTCCAATTGTGCCGGCATCAACTGGGGGGCCGCTTCCACAACCGTGACATCCAAATCATGCGTGATCAAGCCCCGAGCGGCTTCTAGTCCTAACAGTCCACCACCGATCACAATCGCTCGCTGACAATCCTTTGCGTATTGTGCGATCTGCTGACAATCATCGATCGTTCGAAATAAAAATGTTCCCTGCCCGCCAAAACCTTCAATCGGCGGGACAAAAGGCCGCGACCCGGTTGCAATAATAAGGAAATCATACGCCTCCCTTACCGCACTGCCTTCCGGAAAACTTTTTTCAATCGGTAGATATGCCGCCACACCATTGGGCAAACGCTTGCCAAGAACAATCTGATTTTCGCGGTCGATATGCAAAGCCTTAACACCCGCGTGAAGCTTGATGCCATTTTCTTCATACCAACTCAATGGATTCATCATGATCGCCGCTGCTTCCTGCGATTGATTCAACACGTTGCTGAGCAGAATGCGGTTATAGTTTCCATAAGGCTCGGCACCAAACATCACGATCTCGAAGGCATCTCTACGGCGCTTTAAAATCTCTTCAACGACTCTTGCCGCGGCCATCCCATTGCCAATGACCACCAATCTTTTCTTCATGACCTTTCTCCTTAACTTGCCGCTTTCAATAAAAAATCCCAGATCGTCAAAATGCTAAACGATTCCGGGACATCAATGCCCACGAAGGACAATGCCAATAAAAAACCCAATTATCCCGATCTTCGGGTTAATTGGGCCTCATTGTCCAATTGCTTTCTGCTTCAAAACTTCTATCCAGCAACGCTGCTGTTATTAACTATATTTCAACTATATACGAACATTCGCAAAGGTCAATACTCATTTTTTTAGGTATCGACCCATGATCCATCTATAACGCCTGTAAATATTTGCTCAAATCAACCTCGCGAAGAGAAATCCCCAACTTTTTTCTGATATGGTTCCGATGATTATCGACCGTCCTGACCGACGTGCACAAAAAATCAGCGATTTCCTTTGAGGTCAAACCATTTTTGATCAAATGACAAATATCGATTTCTCTTGATGAAAGCTGCCATTTATTATCAATGATTTTACTGCCGAACCGCTCCGGCAGGTGCCGCAAATTATTTTCTAACAACACAATCAATTTCATATCAAGCCGATGACCTCGACGTTTCAACTTGCTTAACAACGGCAAAACAAACATTTCTAAATTGCTCACAACACAGCTCTTAATTTCTTCGTGCTTCTGTTCAAATTCTCGGCTCAGCCTTTTGACAATACCATAATTTTTCTTTAAAACATCCCTTTGCTCTTTCAAACGTTTCTGCATCTTGCGCATCTTTGTCACATCGAGAACACTGCCACGGGTGTTCAACAATGTTCCGTCTTCACGATATCGGGCACTGGCGTTCAACAAAACCTCGACAAGGTTTCCGTCTTTAGCTTTAAGTGTGTAAGGCAAATTTTTAACAAATCCGATTTCGATGATGTCCTGCCAATGTTTATGAAAACGCTTGATTTGCGCCGCGACAATCAAATCCGACCAACGCATTTTGTCAACGATCTCAGTTCGCTCGTATCCGATCATATCCAGCTCAGTTTGATTGATATCAATGATCCTCTGGTCTGGCCCAAACGAATGAAACCCGACCGGAGCGTGCTCGAAGAAATCCATCAGATATTCGTCGTTTCTCAACAATTTTTGATGAAATTCCCGCATGCCCGTCTCCCAAAATAAAAAAGCCCAAATTCTCCCTCCAGGAAAATTTGAGCCTCATTGCTTCAAATCTAAAATCTTCGTTGATTAACTAAGCGTCAATGCTTGTGTGATACGTTTTAAATATAAAACATCCTGTTTCACTTGTCAACAGCACATGAATTTTTAAAGCAGCAAGGGTTTTCATCATTTAACCAACGCATGAGGGAAATTAGGACTATCTGGATTGACAATCAACTTTCTATATGCTGGTGATATGATCAAGTCCATGTCTTCCATTGGAACGGCACCTAGCAAGACCTCATCGCCTAAAACCAAAGCACCCACAAAACAACTTCGGTTCTCAAAAGCGACTTCTAACGGTCCAACATAATTGACCATTTGCTTTCGACCATCCGCGGTTGTTACTTCTCGTTGGCTGTTCGTCTCTAATTTAAGCTGTACTGAAATATGCTCTGGTATGCAAAGCATCAGTGCTCCGGTATCAGCCATTGCCTTGATTTTAATGGACTTTAGCTTTGGTAATCGAGGATTTTTTAGCTTTATTTCCGCATGCACATATCCCATCGCTGACTCCTTAGTATTTTAAAAATTTGCGTACCAAAATTGGAAATCCATCGTCTAACTGCTAACTAGCATTTAAAGCATAGCACGAGAGCATGACTTGGTCAATTTCTCCTTGATCCTCACATCCGTCCTTTCTATAATATCGATCATCAAACAAAAGGAATCTTGATGGCAGCAAATCAGATCATTTTAAAACAAATGGAGCTGGGGCCTTTGAATAATTTCCTTTACTTCATCGGCGATCCGGTGACCAAAGAAATTGCTGTTGTGGACCCGGCCTGGGACGTTGATTACTTGCGAAAACAAGCAGAAAAGAGCGGTTATCAAATCACCAATATTTTTTTAACCCATGGTCATCCTGACCACGTCAATGGTTTGGCAGCCTTACTCTCCACCCACGATGTGCCGGTTTACATCTCCAAGCATGAAGCCCCCTTTTACATGCCGAAATGCAAAAACTTAAAACTGGTTGTAGACGGACAGCAGCTCAAAGTCGGGAACATCACCTTTGATTGCATTCTGACACCTGGACATACCCCAGGTTGCCAATGTTTCAAACATAAGGCGGTCTTAATTGCCGGTGACACCCTGTTTATCGACGGCTGCGGACGCTGCGACTTGCCCGGTGGCAACGCCAAAACCATGTACCAGACACTTTACAATATCATCGCCAAACTCCCTGACTCAACCATCATCTACCCGGGGCATAATTACGGCCCCAAACCCTACGCGACTTTAGCCGAACAAAAGCGCACCAATCCCTACCTCACTTGCACCAGCGAAGAAGAATTCCTCCAACAACGTATGGGAATTTTTTAATGCTTAGGTGGACGCAGCCCGTTAAAGATCGCTTTCCTAACGAGGGCGGAATAGAGACGAAACGGTAGGATTTTTCTGACGCAATAATGAATTCGGCTTTCGATGTCGGGGATATTGCGAAACGGCGGGTTGACAGATTCAATCAATTTCTCGACCAAAGCGGCAATGTCTTCAACGTCCTTGTGACAATCGTCGACCAATGCCCGCTTCTTCTTTTCAAATTGTTTGGAAAGTTGACAATAAGGGCTTTCTTCATTGTAAAAATTCTTAGCATATTGCGAATTTTCGTAAAATATTTTTGTTCGATAAATCCCCGGCTCAATCAACAAGACATCAATCCCAAAAAATTTCAATTCGCTGT
Organism: Candidatus Omnitrophota bacterium; assembly: GCA_023247795.1. Classification (GTDB taxonomy): domain Bacteria; phylum Omnitrophota; class Gorgyraeia; order Zapsychrales; family JANLHA01; genus JAHFFS01. Next base: position 1,812 of record JAHFFT010000039.1, on the reverse strand, counting down.
GCAGACTTTCTGAAAAACCCTCCAACGCCCATTTGCTGGCGTTATACGCGCCTGAGCAAGGCAAGGCTGTTAATCCCGACATACTGGAAATGTTGATGATCTTTCCTCGTCGACGAGGTCGCATCATAGGAAGGAAAGCGCGGATCACGTTCTGTACACCAAAAAAATTGGTCTCCATCTGATCGCGGATCTCTTGCTCAGTCAAATCTTCAAAAAAACCACCCATCCCGTAACCCGCGTTATTGACCAACACGTCGATGTACCCGTACTTCGCTCCGATTTCCGTAAAGGCATCTTTGATCGAATCCTTGTCTCTGACGTTCAAGTGAAGAACATCGACCTCGCCCCCACGATTTTTCACTTCTTCGAGCAAGGCCGCTTTTTTGTTCAAATTGCGCATGGTCGCGATGACCCGGTATTTTTTAGCAGCCAAACGGCTGGCAATCTGCAAACCAAAACCGCTGGAGCAGCCCGTAATCAAAACAATCTTGGAAGAATCATTGGACATTTAATGATTTATTGAATGGTCTTTTGGATGAGCAAACAATCGGCCAACGTTACCGCGATCATGGCCTCGACCACCGGAACCACCCGTGGACAAATGCACGGGTCGTGTCGACCAATCACTTGGATTTTTGTTGCTTTCTTAGCGGTCGTGACTGTCTCTTGGAGCTGCGCAATCGACGATGGCGGTTTAACAGCAACCCTTAAAATGATTTCTTCTCCGGTTGAAATGCCGCCGAGCATGCCGCCGGCATGGTTGCTCTTGACCGAAATCTTTCCCTTTTTGACTAAAAAAGGATCATTATGCGCTGACCCTGTCATTTTCGTGGCTGCAAATCCTTTACCGAATTCAATCCCGCGCATCGTGCCAATCGACATCAAACCATATGCCAACTTAGCGTTGAGCTTACCAAACACCGGGTCGCCTAAACCAACCGGACATCCTTGAATCACCGCTTCAACAACACCACCCAAAGAATCGCAATCTTTGCGGGCCTGGTCGATGGCCGTAATCATTTTCTGAGCAGCGTCTAAATCGGGCGCACGGACCAAATTCTTTTCGATGACTGAAAAATCTTTTTTAGTCGCGACAATATCACCAACACTAAGCGTATAAGCAATGATTTTAACCTTTTCCCTATCGAGAATTTTTTTAGCCACTGCTCCCGCAGCCACCCGACAAGCAGTTTCACGACCCGAAGATCTCCCACCGCCACGGTAATCACGGATCCCGTATTTGCTCAGAAACGTGTAATCCGCATGACCAGGACGAAAGACATCTTTGATGTTCGAATAATCATTGGGTCTTTGATCCTCGTTACGAATGAGCATCGCCAGGGCCGTACCCGTGGTCTTTCCTTCAAAAACGCCGGAAAGGATTTCCACTCGATCAACTTCTTTGCGTTGGGTCGTGATTTTGCTTTGACCTGGCCGTCTGCGATCCAAATCTTTTTGAATATCTTCTTCACTCAAAGCCAAATGGGGCGGGACACCATCGATCACAACCCCAATGGCCGGGCCATGACTCTCACCGAACGTTGTTATGCGAAAAACATCACCAAAGATATTTCCAGCCATGTTAAGCTCTCCTTTTACTTAATTCTGCCCTGCGAGGTCAGAATGGCTTGTCGGTCACCGCACCTTCAGAGGCGGACGTGACTGATTTCAAATACTTTGCCAATACACCGCGTTCATAGCGCGGCTTAGGGGCCTTAAAAATTTTTAATCGTTTGGCGATTTCATTTTTGGCAACGTTCAAAGTGATTTCGCGTTTAACCGTATCGATGGTGATCTCATCACCATTCTTAA
>JAHFFT010000038.1 GCA_023247795.1 Candidatus Omnitrophota bacterium | reverse complement strand
GCGTGACTATTTTCGACAAAACGCCTATATTGCAAGCACTTACGGAAATAAAAATTGAAAATCAAAACGTTCAAAACGATAACCAATTGACAATGTTCAACTTATAATGGGACAGCCCTGATACTATCCATATTAAACTACCCAAAAAATTACCTATTTATTTTGCTTGCCTTTTGATCTAAGGTGCCCCCTTTGAGAAGGAATTCCACGACCCGATCCAGCCAATCAAACGTAGAAATATTTTTATACATGGTTCAAAGGCACCGCTTTCGCTTTCCCGATTTCTGGACATTGAGACGTATTACCGCTCAATGTCCGCGAAAAAAACAAATTCGGATTCTGCATTAAAGTGGCTCATCTACACGATCATATCCTGTTATTTCTTTTGTTCTTTCTTCTTACCTACAAACGGTTCAATGAGGACCTTGATCTGTCCGCCGCAGACCGAATATCCTTCCCCGCCAAAAAAATTATAAGTGACGTCTTTTTCTTGACCGGTCTTGATCGCCTGTTGGCATTCCTTGATCGCCGCCTTCTCATTGCGGCCACCGCCGATCGTGCCAAGGCTCTCACCATTTTCCCAAACGATCATCTTGGCCCCGGCCTTTTGCGGAGTTCCCTTTTTTGTGGATTCATAAATCGTGGCAAAGGCAAAACTCTTGCCCTTTTGCATCGATTCATAGGCTTTGATGATCACGTCCAGCATTTGATCAAGTGATTTCCCAGTCGGTGTGAAACGGCTTTTCCATGAGGGCGGCCGTGGCAGGCTGATTCTTGAAATGCTCAATGAGGGCATCGGGACCTAACCGTCGGTTGAAATCGCCAAGCCCCTCGCCCGCTTTCGCGCGCGCTTGATAAAATTTGAATAACGTGTCCACAACAACCGCGACCAACACGCGGGGGATCGAACGCAGATACATATTCTGCCCGTCGCTGGCAATCAAAGGTCGGCCCTGAAAGCGGGCGGTCTCGTCGCCAAAAAGTTTTAACTGATATCGGTCGAGCCCGGTCCCGACCAAACCAATCGCCTTGGTGGCTGGACGGAAGCACTGCGCCTCGCAGCCCGTGATCCCAATCGACTCCGCCATATTTCCCCAACCCATTTTTTCCAACTCGTCTAGGAGTTCGGGTTCAAATTTTTCCGAATCCGTATAAGTCAGACGGCAGGTATCACGCCCCACGCAGGCCCCGGACAAGGTGCGCAATTTTGAATACGGCTTACCGTTGCGCTTTCCATAACCATAACTTTCCAAGTCGCGAACGAATTCTTCTTTTCGCTCACCAGGGATGTTCATGAAAAGGACATCTTGGTTTGGTGTTACCATAAAATCATTGTTGTACTTATTGAGCACAGCACCTATCATCGTCTTCAATTTCCCGTTGGGACTGTGATCGGAAACACGGCCGTTTTCAAGGTACGCGCCATACGCCCACAGCTTATTGGTTGGATGATATGACCAACCCAAATGCAACTGCCGGGCGCCATAATCGTGGTCGGGATTGGGCTTTTGCAATTGATAACCAAGCCGGTCATTGAGCTGCTGACGGAACCAATCAACACCCTGCTTTTTAATCAGATATTTGATCCGCGCCCAATGGCGATTTTGCCGGTCACCCCATTCTTCATGGACTTTGACGCAGGCGTTCAACACTTCTAAAAGTTTCGCTTCGGCGCTGATGCACAGCGGTTCTCCCAAGGTCGCCATCGAGGTCTTACTGTTCTTCTGTCCTTGTCCGCCGCCGATATAAAGCTGAAAGGCAACGACTTTGTCTTTTTCAACGATGGGGGCCACACCCAAATCATTGGTGCGCAACTCAACGCAATTGTCCATGACCAACTGACCGGTCTCAAAATCGCGGTGCACCGCGGAAAAAGCGATCTTGAATTTGCGGTTCAACAATTTCGGACCGTAAGAATAAGATTCTTCGGGCACTCGCAAATAATTTGGATCAATCGCAAAGATTTCGATGAAAGGCTTGAGCGGAAGTTGAAAAAAATCCGCTGCTTTATGCGACCAGGCATGGGCGTTAAAAATATCCGAATATCGCGACAGGGGACAACCCATGACGTTGCGGGTGTTGTCGCCGCAACCGTTCAAACTGTTTAAACCTTTTTCAGCAATGGTTTTGACAACATCGACGACCGCGTGCTTCTTCAGCCAATGGAATTGGATGTTTTGGCGGGTTGTGAAGCGCAAAGAAGCCTGCCCCTCCGAACTGACCGTATATTTGTCAGACAGCTCGTCAAACACCTGCCATTGGGCCTTATTGATCGGTCCACCGCCAGGGATGCTGATCCGGATCATGTAGCGCCAATCTTTCTCTTCTCCCGTTTTGGCGCGATCGAATTCCAGATAAATCCCGTGCGACTTGGCAACTTGTTCGGCTTCGAGAATGATGTCTGGCCGGCTCAAATCTCTCAATTCATTGGCCAGATGATCAGTGATCCCCGAATTCAATTTATTGATTTCGTTTTTATTCCAATCAGCTTCCGGCGTGCGGAAATTGGGTTCAAAAGACTTCTTCAACGGATTCTCCTTATGGATTTGTAAAAAATCATTCTAACAGCAACCCTCCTTGAAATCAAGTTACCCATTCCCACTTCTCACCCCGTAGGTCCACCCCGTAGGTGGACCTACGGGGTGAGAAGTGGTCAACCCGCTCTTCTTTCGTAAAGACATTGCAAAACTTCCAGTTCATCTTGATCAAGCCAGACATAACCGCACTGCAGGCATTTATCGACCTGGACCCGGTAAAACCGGTTAAAAAACCGCAGTTGCATTTTTTGACAGCACTCCCCCTGGTCACATTTGAACTTTCGTGCCGAGGGTCCAATGGCAATCACTGGGCTCAACGGCAACGGGCCTTCCTGATCAACCGCGTCTGCCATCGCTTGGATTCGCGCATCAAACGTTTTCTTCCGACGGGCAAAAATCATTCCTAACTCATCCTCTTTCAATAAAATCCCCTGACAGCTTTGGCAACGATACACTTGAACATCTTCATAATCCTCCTCAGCCAAGCGCGACGAACAAGCAGGACATCTCTTCGCATGATCATCACTTGGAGTATTCGCGCCCCACGGAATAAAAGTCTCAGGTTTATCCTGTTTTGAAAGCAAATCCTTCTCCAAATGATAACTTTTAGTAAGTGCCTCTGGTAAATCTGATTCCGACGAACGCGCCATATCAAGTAGGACGCGAATCCGTTCCGTTGTCGGCGGATGCGTTGAGAATGAATCCGCGACCTGACCACTCTTCTCATCCAAAGCAGAAACCTGGGGATTGACAATAAACACCGTTGGTAAGCAGTCGGCTTGATTAAAAAAAGTTTTTCTTCGGTTCGAAATGATGTAAAGGGCTTGCGCCAGGCTCAAAGGATCGCGCGTCAAGCGGACCGCGACCGCGTCCGCGCGATATTCACGCTCACGGGAAATGAACATGCGCATCAGCAAAGCCAAACGGTTGACAATGAATAAAAGTCCATTGATCACTATGATAAGAATCAAAAGCGGGAGGGCACGAACAGTCAGATGCGAAATGATTGAATTGAATCCATCATCGTCACTCATCTCCCAGCCCAAATCACGAGCTCCCGTCCGATTCATTCTTCGCGCGTCATCTGGTTCGGGAAGAATCCCAATAAGAAAATTTTTTTGTATCGATAAAATCCCTTCCAAAGATTCATAAAGGGCCGCGGTCAACGTAACACCTTGACTGTCGCCGCTGACAATATGCGCGGCTTCATGCCCCACCACCGCTTCAATCTGCGAACGGGTCAGTTTATACAACGCTCCTTTGGTCAACCCGACCACAGCCTCATGATCATCAGCCACGGAAAAAGCATTGACTGCCATCGATGGAATGATCTTTCCACGAATGCCGATACCGCCGGTCGCCACACAAACCTCCTCGATAATATTTTTAAACATTGCCTGACGTTCATCCGAAGGATCAATGTCGAGGGCCCCCAACTGCTTCAATGTTCGCTGAACAAGACCATCAGAGATAAACAACCAATGAACGACCGCGATCACCAAGGCGATGAAAAGAGCCAGCAGATGAGAAGATAAAGAAAAACTTTGAAATTGAAATGGTCGATTGTAGACGATCGTCTGATAAAGCGGTTGATAATGGGCGCACAGGAAATAAATGACCCAAATCGTGAAGAAGTAAAGAAAGCTTAAAGAAGCAAAAACCCCGCTGATGGAAACACTTTTTTGTTTCTCTATTTGAGTAAAAGAATATGGCATGCGGTAGTTTAAAACTTAGCCTGCGGGACTTCCTTTTCCAGTGGAGCAATCTCAAAGAATTCCTGAGCGGTGAACGCGAAAGGCCCGGCAATCAAGTTATCTGGAAAAGATTTGATGGCAACGTTATACCGATTAACCTCGTCGTTGTAATACTGCCGGGCGAAACTGATTTTATTTTCCGTCGAAGTCAATTCTTCATGCAAGCGCAACATCTGTTGGTCCGCTTTCAACTGCGGATAATTTTCACTAACGGCGAACAAACTGCGAAGTGTGCCGGTCAAAAAATTCTCTGCTTCTTGCCGGTCTTTCAGGCCCTTCACGTCAATAGCCTGTTGGCGGGCTTTGATCACCCGTTCTAAGGTATCTTTTTCATGGCCCATATACCCTTTCGCCGTCTCAACCAAATTAGGGATCAAATCATGGCGCCGCTTAAGCTGAACATCAATCTGCGACCAGCCGTTCTTCACGGTTTCGCGCATCGCGACCAAATTGTTAAAAACTCCGACGATATAAAGACCGATAAGGACCACAACACCCAACAAAATATAAAGCACCATCATATTCCTGCTCCTTTTTTAAGGATCCCATAGAGACCTAAGAAAACATTATAAGTATACCCGATGGATATCTGAAATTGCTAATCTATTTTTGCGCCCGTAGGTGCACCTGCGAGGTGAGAATTATCTGATGAAGGTAAAATTTATGTAGCAATTCTTTAAAGGAAAATCCGAGCGGCTATGAGGAGTGGTCCTCTGACCCCGTAGGTCCATCTACGGGGTGGACCTACGGGGTTGGAAGTAAAGTCAGGTTATTTCTTGCCTTTGCTCTTCGCTTGTTCTTTCTTGCGTAAACGGGTTTTGCCGTGCGTTCCCCGCCAAATCTTACTGCGTTTCGTTCGTTTATCACCTTTGCCCATGATCATAACTCCTATGCGAATTGTTGATGAATAACAGCTATTAAACTAAAGCATGCACTGATTGTCAAGCAAACAGTATGGGGACTGTCCCTTTAGGGGCTGTCCCCAAACGGCCTCATTTTTGTTTAAAAAATAAAACCGCTAGCGGTGGAATGGTTAAGCTAAGCGAATGTTCCCTTCCATGCGACGGGGTCGCGGAAGATTGGAGCCCGCCGCCGTTGCCAAGACCGCTGCCGCCATATTTCTTATCGTTGCTGTTGAGCAGTTCTTTCCAAGAACCGTCCAAAGAAACGCCAACCCGATAATCCCTTCTAACAACCGGTGTAAAATTACAAATGACCAAAATAAAATCTTGGCCACTTTTGTTTTTCCGGATAAAACTGATCACTCCACTTTCCCAATCCGTAAACTCAACCCACTCAAATCCATCGGGATGAAAATCATTTTCATAAAGTGCTGATTCTGATTGATAAAAACAATTCAAATCGCTCAGCCATTGCTGAATCTGCTTGTGGCTGGATTGTTCAAGCAGATGCCACGGCAGGCTTTCCTCATGGCTCCATTCACTGGTTTGGGCGAATTCCTGCCCCATAAACAACAGCTTTTTTCCCGGATGGCCATACATGTATCCGTAAAGCAGTCGTAAATTAGCAAACTTTTGCCAATGGTCTCCCGGCATTTTGCTCAGTAAGGAGCCCTTGCCGTGCACAACCTCGTCGTGGGACAAGGAGAGCATGAAATTCTCGGTAAAGGCATACCATAGACTGAAGGTCAATTCATTGTGATGATGCTTGCGGTGAACCGGATCCTTGGCGAAATAATCGAGAATATCGTGCATCCAGCCCATGTTCCATTTGACGCCAAAACCTAAACCGCCGACATAGGTCGGCCGTGAAACCATGGGCCAGGCCGTCGATTCCTCGGCGATCATCTGCGTTTCAGGATAATTCTCATACACCTGCACGTTCAATTGTTTGATAAAATTGAGCGCCTCCAGATTTTCTTTCCCGCCGTATTCGTTGGGGACCCACTCTCCCTCCCGACGAGAATAATCCAGATAAATCATCGAGGCAACGGCATCCACCCGCAGACCATCGACATGATACCGGTCCAGCCAGAACAAGGCGCTGCTGATCAGAAAACTTCTGATTTCGTTGCGGCCATAATTGAAAATGCAGCTCTGCCAGTCCGGGTGAAACCCTTTACGCGGGTCAGCGTGCTCAAAGAGATTCGTCCCGTCGAAAAAGACAAGTCCATGCTCATCAGATGGGAAATGCGATGGCACCCAGTCCAGGATCGCACCAAACCCTTGATTGTGCAGCTGGTCAATCATCGTCATCAATTCCTGTGGTGTTCCATACCGGCTCGACGGAGAAAAATAACCAGTGGACTGATACCCCCATGATCCGTAAAAAGGGTGTTCCATGATCGGCAAAAATTCGACATGGGTAAAATGCATCTTCCGCAGATATCGAACCAACGCCTCAGTGATCTCCGGGTAACTGAGGATGCGCCGCGGATCAGCCGGGTCCCGACGCCAGGAACCAAGATGCATTTCATAGACAGCCATGGGCGCATCGAGCGAATTTTTCGCTTTGCGGACCCGCATCCACGACGCGTCTTTCCAGGAATAATCCAAATCCCAGACGACCGAAGCGGTCTTCGGCGCTACCTCCGAATAAAAAGCAAAGGGATCGGCTTTTTCGACCCGATAGTGATTGATTTTAGAAATGATGCCGTATTTATAAAAATCGCCACTTTTGACACCCGGGATAAATCCTTCCCATATTCCGGAACTGTCCCGTCGGCCGGCCAAGGCATGCGATCGATCATTCCAGGCGTTAAAGCTGCCCATGACAAAGACACTTTCGGCGTTGGGCGCCCAGACCGCGAAATATACACCACGGACACCATGGTCTTCCATGACCCGCGAACCCAATTTTTGATATAATCGAAAATGATTTCCTTGACGGAAAAGATAGATGTCATCTTCGGTGAAAAGACTGACACCATGACGGACAGGCTCTATTTGAGGAGAGTGCGCCGGGGCCATCATCGGCATCCCTTAATGATCTTCAACGATCTTCCAACTCTTCACTGGATTCCAAGGCCAAAATTTCCTTTTGACCGTGCGGCTGAATCTTTTTGATGTGCCGGTCGAGTTGCTCGCGCATCAAACTCTGCGCTTTTTTAAATGCCTCCCGCACCGCCGAGGCCAAGGGGACCTCACCTTCCTTTGAGTCTTCGCTGACCACGATGTCGGAAAAATGCGGCAATCGCAAATCCAGACGAACGCAATAGGCGTTGCCTTTTTGGTGATGGTTGCTGAGCTTTTCCATCACCACATGGCATTTGATGATGTCTTTGTTGATCCGTTTGACCTTTTCGAACTTTTCTTGGATGACACTTTCAACGAGCTGACTTTGCGGGATACCTCGGAAACTGACTTCTAAAGGATTGTTCATTGGCTGACTCCTTGTTGCTGGGAAAAATCGCTGTTAGATATTTGAAGTATAACACAGGAAGAAGACGATGAAAACAGGATTAAAAAAGCCAATGATTGATATCATTGGCTTTTTTAAAAACATTTTTCTTCAGCGAAAAATCAGTATCGACCGCCCCGACGAAATCCGCCGCCCGACGACCCGCCTCTTGAATCACGTCTTCCTCCACCTCGTGGGGAATCTGTTTGCGGACGGGCTTCATTGACCACCACCATGCGTCCTTTCAAATCCTTGATACCATCAATCGCGTTTTGTGCTTCGCCCTTAGCAGGCATTTCCACAAAAGCAAAACCTCTTGAAGCACCAGTAAACTTGTCCTTAATGAGCTTCACGGATTCGACATTGCCATACGTAGCAAACAATTCGCGCAAATTATCTTCCGTCACATCTTCCGCAAAATTTCCGATATAAATATTCATCTTTGCTCCTCCGTGGGTAAAAAAAGGCCCGGTTTGAACCGGGCCTCATTTGATGTCGATTATATCTTCACGACATTCTTTGCTTGCTTCCCTTTTTGGCCATCCGCAATTTCGAATTCGACTGCCTGACCCTCAGCTAAGCTCTTATAACCTTCGCCTTGAATTTCAGAGTGATGTACGAAAACATCTGGACCTGACTCGGGAGTAATAAAGCCGTAACCTTTTTGGTCACTAAACCATTTTACTGTTCCTGTTGCCATTATTCACTACCTCCTTTCACTTAGAATCGAGTAAATAACGACAGCATCAAATAAAAAAACCGCCGATAGTTTTCTTCTACCTTGCGGTTTAAGATCACTTCTCTATTTACTCACGTGTAAGTATGTGATATTTTTGGACTTTTGTCAATGGTTAAATCGTTGATTTGTGGGAAGGCTCTTATCGCGAATATTGCAGACTGTAAGGCCGCATATCAATGATGAACGACATGACCCCATCAATGGGCATGTTATAAAACTGCGCGAAACCAAACGGAAGATCAAGCGGCTGCTCACCAGGTTTGACATCCAAATTTAAAAATAGGGACCCCATATCGATACCACCTGGTGTGGTAACATCACCCGCAATGGACTGAACTTCATCGCTACCAACGGCTTGCAGGTCCTTTCCAAAAAGCGCGGCATCGCGGCCTTGATTGATTGGAAATGTATCTTGATAGACAGAAGGCAATGCATTGAAGGAGACGGCTTTGCCGTTCTCATAAATGATGGCAAAATCAGCTCCATCGTAATTGAACCGATAGACCCCACCGCTTTTATTGCCGGAATCCCACCAGGATTTAAAATTCTTTCCCGCAATGTTATTGAAAATCACACCACTCTGGTCATCTACGCCTTCTTCCACGACACCCTGCTGATCAATACCAGGCTTTTCCTTTTCGGGAGCGGCCGCGTGCTCTTTTAAAAATTTCAGAATCAAGTCAATTTTCGCGGGTGAAATCTCCTCCCCGGAATTATCAGACTTATCAGACTTATCAAACTCATTTATTTTCGTCTTGAGCAATTCCATGTTTTCCGGGGACAAAACTTTGATCTTGCCGAAATACTGAACGAGTACTTTTTGAAAAATTTCATGGATTTGTGATTTGATCAAATCAGAAACCCCTATTTCCTTCATCCACACCTCCTGCAACACATCCAAAAACTTGTCCACCTGGACAGTTTCATTTTCATGAAATCGAAGAATCACTTCCATCAGCTGCTGCAATTCTAGGTTGAAATACGCGTCAGCCGAATGTCCATACGGCATCATTGAAACAAACTCCTCAACCTTTTTCGTCAAGCGTTCTTTTTGTGTTAAATTTGCTAATTCAGCCGCACTGATTCTAGTCGGCCTCAGCCCTGCCAAAACAAACATCTCATCCAGTTGCTGCGGCCATATCGAATTTTCTTTGGTAGTAATAACTTCTTTATCCCGCAAACGCTGTGCCGTTTTTTGATTAATCAACTTCTTTTTCACCAAGTATTCAATGACAAACTCTTTGATAAAATCAGCGAAAGCGGATGGATCACGTAAACGCGGGTCATTTTGCAGAATATCGTCGGCGATTTGTGGCAAAACCGCATAATCAATCTCATGCCCTAATCTTTTAAAGCCCTCGATCAGCCACTGAAACTGCGCCCGCGCCACTGTATGATGTTCACCACCAAGCGACTTCAACTCGGAGAATTCCAGATATTTAAGAAGTTTCTGCTGTTTAACAATTTCATCTTCCATTCCAAGCAACCTTAAAACTGCGAACATATGCAAATCGCCTCCGAATTCCGACAGTGGTGCCCCCGGCTGAGAATACCATGCCCGCGCATTATGCCCCAATTCATGAGCGACAATGCCTATATCCAAAAACTCATTCCCAAATTCAAATGAAGCATTGGCATTAGCATATTGGTCTTTCAAATTGGCCTTCAAAATGATCGCAGTTTGAATCGCATTATAAGTCGCTACATCCATTGTGACGACTCTCGGAAACAAAGCCAATGTCCCCAAAATGTACAAACGGATCACCTTCTTTGTTTCCTTTTCTGTGAGGCTGGGATCTTTCTTACGTAGCTCATCAATACTTGGCAGTCCCGCCAATAAATTTTTGATATCATCAAAATATTTATGCTCGTCGATGATCCCTTGAGCATAAAATAAATAGGGGTGTTCATTCTTGATTTCTTGAATCACTTGCGCACTTGAGGTGCTTATAGTCTGCGTCCAATTGAAAAGATCAAAAATATGGTCGATACGGTCTCCTTTCTCCGTAAACTCTTTCCAAAACTGGTCCTTCCCCACCGAATCAATCAAGAGCTTAAAATCATCGGGCCCCAATCTGGAGGCCAACTCAACCAAACCCCAAAATGTGACGCCATTTTCTCCTCTTGAAGGGTCATAAAACTTATTGATCGTGTCTTCACCAAAAATCGCCCTCAGCTCTGTTACAATCTTTTTAATATGATCAATGCCAAGGGAATGGACATTCTCCATCATCCAGAAAAAATCAGGAGGGGCAGCCAAACGACCGACTGGTCGGTTAAAAATCTGTCTCAATCGAGCAACAATACCCCGAAATTCATCTAGCCGCGACTCCTCATTGCTGGAAAGGCCATTCACCAAATCGGCGATATCGCTGATAAGCTGTCGATAGTCTGTCCAATTGGTGTATCTATGCTCATACTCCTTCAATGGCCCCAACTCACTAATGATATCTTCGAATAGCGCATCGCCAATTTTTCCTTTTAAAGCGACAAAATCCATAAATTCCAGCTCTTGCTTAAGATCAATGAATGGCCGGAAAAAGCGCTGACGCAAGTCATTCACAATCTCACTGGACTGCTCGCCCCACCGATGATAAGCTTCAATCAATTTAAGAAATAGATGCGTGTCTTGCTCGATCAGGTGCAGAATCGCGTTATGATCAAAATCATGGTCTAAACGATTTTTCGCGATCACAAATTGATCAATACCCATTTTATTCGCGCTATCAATGATTTTTGGAAAACTTTCCGACCTACTATTTTTAAAAATGGTCATCATATTATTCTGTCCTACCGCGTTAGCAAGACTTAAAAAACCATTCAAATCCATACAGGTCAATCCTTCAATGGAGTCAATCAAATACGATAGTATGGCTGACTCAAAGCGATTACAAAAGGTTTCCCTACCTAACATTTCCACCATAGCCACAAAATTCTGCACCCCTAAACGCTGAACAAATGAAAAGAACGACTCAATATTGGAATCGCCCAATCGCGACAGGACTCTCTGCGGACCAAGGGTTTCGACGATTTTCGCAAAATCATCCATCGCAAAAGGCCGGGCAATCTGCAGCAACACATTAAAACCTTCTGAATAATCTTCTAACATTTTATCCATCAGCGTTCTTATCGCGGCCTCCCCAAATATGCGTACCATTCTTTCGAACCGTTCTATCCCAAAATCAGCGATCGCTTTATAGATATCTTGAATAAATCCAACAAAATATAAAGACGTGTTAGTGTGATTGCTAATCCATTGTGCGCCTAATTGCTGAGTAATGCTTTCAAATTCTTTAACTTCAAAAACCGTCACCATATTCAAGAATTTAAAAGGTACCGCTTCAACAAATTTACTCATGGCCTCATCACCCAAAATCTTAGAAAAATTTCCTATCTTCGCGAGATCGATTTTCTTGTCGGTAATTTCCTGCAGGAATTTATTAAATACGTCGGGATCCTCGCTCATTTTGCGCAAGCGTTGCGGGCCTATGTTTTGAGCCAACTTTTCAAATTTATCGATTCCAAAACTTTTGATCGATCCCAACACAGCAACCCATTGATCTGGGTTAGCTTCGCTGATCCCCAGGGCAGCTAAAACTGATGTCACATTTTGGTCATCATTTTGTAGAGAGGCGGAGTGTTCGTTTATAAATTTCAGAATGAAATCAATCTTCGCGGGCGAAAACCTTTCCCAGGATTTATCAAACTTATCAAACTCATCTATTTTTTCCTTAAGCAATTTCATATCTTCTGGCGACAAAACTTTGATCATGCCGAAATACTGGATTAAAACATTTTGCAAGACTTCATGGATTTGCTGTTTGCTCCAATGAGAATCCCCTTTTTCCCGCAGCCAAACCTCTTGCAGCACATCCAGAAATTTGTCCACTTGAACAACTTCATTGCCGTGAAATCGAAGAAGCACTTCCATCACCTGTTTTAATTCAGACTGTAAACCGATACCAACCGAATATCCATACGGCATCATTGAAACAAATTCCTCAACCTTTTTCGTCAAGATTTCTTTTTGTGTCAAATTTGCTAATTCAGCCGCGGCTATTCTTGTCGGTCGCAATCCAGCTAAAATGAACAACTTGTCCAACTCCTCCGGCCAGATGGCGTTTTCTTTTTTATCGATATGCTCATTCTCCCGCAAACGCCGCGCGGTTTCTTCATTAATCATCTTCTTTTCCAAAAGATACTCGATGACAAACTCTTCGATAAAATCAGCGAAAGCGGATTGATTACGCAAACGCGGGGCATTTTGCAGAATATCGTCGGCGACTTGCGGCAAGACCGCGTAATCAATATCATGCCCTGTTCTTTTAAAGCCCTCGATCAACCACTGAAACTGCGCCCGCGCGACCGTATGCACCTCCTCACCAAACGAATTCAACAAGGAGGATTCAACATATTGAAAAATTTTTTGCTGTTTAGAAATTTCCGTTTCCTTTCCAAGCAACTTTAAGACCGCGGACATATATAAATCCGCGCCGAATTCCGCCAACGGACCCCTTCCAGAGTACCAGGGCTGCATATTGTGGCCAAGCTCATGAGCTACTGAGGCAATATCCATAAATTCAGCCCCAAATTCGAGTGAAGAATTGGCGTTAGAATAATTTTCGTGCAAATAAGCCTTCAAAAAAATCGCGGTTTGTATCGAATTATACGTCGCTTGATCCATTGTTACGACTCTCGGCAGCAAAGCCAGGACTCCCAAACTGTACAAACGGATCACCTTTTTCGTCTCCTCACCTTGGAGTGTTGGGTCTTTCTTACGCAGTTCATCAATGTTCGCAAGCCCATCCAATAATGCTTTGACTTCATTAAAATTATTATTGTTTTTATTCACGAGGACCCCATCAACATCAAATAAAAAAGGACATTGCTTTCTAATGTCTTGAATGATAGCGATGCTAGCTTGGTCTACCAGCTTAGGCCAATCTTGATAAATAATAAAAGTGTCATCTATAAATTCCTTCCAAAACTGATCCTTATCTACCAATGTGACCAAAGCTTTGAATTCATCAACCCCCAATCTGTTAACCAGTTCAACCATTCTCCAAAACGCGACCCACTTGTTCTTTTGATCCACCGATTCAAAAAATTCCGCAATCTTTTTATCGCCATAAACAGCACGCAATGCCTGTATGACCTTTTCAACATTATCAATACCAATGATCTGAACCTTTTCAATCAATAAAATGAAATCGGATTGGAAAGTCGTCAGACGACCGTCCGAACGATTGAAAAGATGTTTTAATCGCGTCATCTGCTCGCGAAACTCATCGATATGTGGGTTATTCGGTCCGGAAAAGACCTTCGTCAAACGATGAATTTCCATGATGAGTTCAACAAAATTCTCAAAATAATTGGGGTCCGAAGACTCCGACCATATTTCATCAACTTTCTTATTCAATGCCAATTCTATCTCGCCGATGATATCTTCAAATAACTGGTCGCCAATCTGGCCCTTTAAAATGACCAACTTTTTCAAATACGCTTCTTTAACTGTTCTTTCTCCATCCCCCGCTGATGATGGCTTGATAAACCTTTGACGCAAGTCATTCACAATCTGACTTGAGTGCTCACCCCAGCGATGATAAGCCTTCATCAACCCTAAGAATTGATCTGTCCTAATCGTGTTCTGATCAAAATCACCATCCAAACGATTTTTCGTGGTCACAAACTTATCAATCCCCGTCTCAACGACCATATCAATAAAATTTTTAGTAGCATCGACGTCCTGTTTAAAGATTTCCGTCATACGAACCTCGCCTATCGTATGAACAAGCGTTAAGAAATCTTGCATATTGATGCATGTTAGGCTTTCCATAAAATCACTGAATTTATACTCCTTAGTAAAATACACTTGGAACGCTTCTCTACCCAATACATCGACCATCATCGTAAAATTGTCTATCCCCAACTGATGAACGAAAGAAAATAATTTTTTAATATCAGGGCTACTCAATTTCGTCATGATCCTCTGCGGGCCAATGATCACCGCTATTTTTTCAAAGTCATCCATTGAAAAAAGCCGGGCGATCTGCAGCAAACCACCAAAATCAAAGGAGAATCTATTTTCTAAATCTTTTCTAATCATCGATCTTATGGCGTCATCCCCAAATAGATGGACTACTCTCTGATAACGTTCCGCCCCAAAATCAGCTATTGCGATAAAAATATTTAGATAGGAATAATGTCCTCTCTTCTCTACTTGCGAGTGATCTAGTTCAATCCAATCAGCCCACTCTTCAAAATTTGCAACTCCTGTTCGCTTAACCGCTTGAAAGAACTCAATAATTTCTTCTGAATAAACATCAACAAGCCATTTTGTACCCAACCGTTTAATAATCCTTTCAAACTCTCCTACCTCAAAATTTTCAAGAATGTTCAACAACAAATTGATGGGGTCGATATCATCTGGCCTAACAAGCTGGTTCATCGCTTCATCTCCTAAGACCCTGGAAAAATCCGCCAGCTTTGCAAGATCAACATTTTTTTCCATTATTCGCCGCAAAAAATTTTCAAGCACATAATTATTCAAACTGATGATCCTCAAGCGCTCCTTGCCTATGCTTGTCGACAGCTTTTCCAGATTATCTATTCCGAACGTATCAATCAACGCGATAAAAGGCAGTCTCATGTATGAATAGGTATTGATAATTTTCTTCCTTACAATATCCTCTCCCAAAATTACCGTCACGCACTTGAGATTATCCATTCCCCAAATCTTGAGTTCAGGTAAACACCTCAGATCAGACCATACTGGACTTATGATCATCCACATACGCTCGGTTCCAAAAGTATCGACCAACCATACAAAATTATCCATTCCGAATTCATTGATCATTTTCAGTCTTTTACTCCATAAGTATGGATTTTCCTCTATACTTTTTCGCATTCGTTCATTCCCATATATATTTAGCAATTTTGAAAAGTTATCAGGTCCCAAACCCTGAATCTCCTTATTCAAATCTTGATATTGAGAATCATCCGGGTTGCTGATCCCGAGCAGGGTTCCTACAACCGACGGTGATTTTTGGTCGGTGGTCTGGACGATTGCTGGTTGACCGGAATCCTTGGGCGAAGGGATTTCATTGGCATTGGTCTGGGCTAAGTTTGTCAGACTTAAGACGAGAGAAAAGATCAAGGCCGTGGCCCCGCTGATTTTCTTACCATTTGGGTTATTTTGTGGGATAGGACTAGCGACAACATCCACTTTTGTTCCGTGGATATCTTTGCCGGGCATCGCGGATAAAGGTCGATTTTCAATATCGGGATTCATAATAGCCCCGCCGGAAAAATACTTCCTTGGGATCGTTTCCGCTCGGTAAGGATCGTATTCTTCTTTGACGTAGTTATAGGCGCCCTTTTTGAACGACTCGACGTATTGATTAAAGATTTTCTCTTTGATCGCGGGGTCATCGGTCTCAACACCAGCCACTTTGTTTTGGTTAACATAAAGATGTCCCAGCAAACTCGCCTTTTGTTTCTCCTTAAACCAGGTTGCTAAAATCACGGAATGATAAATTTGTCGAAGAAGTGCAAAGTTCTTGCCCTCATTCACTTCCTTTTCCAAGGCCGGGACCACCAGATCGCGCACCACCTGGGAGGAAACTTGATTGACCTTGTCGGCATCTGTGGTCGACAGCTGCTTGGTGGAAGAACTTTGGTCTTGCTTGTTCTCTTTGAGCGACAAATAATCTTCCTCGAGCAAGACCCTGAGATGGTTTTCTCCGACGAAGGCCGCGTCATCTCTTTCATAAACAACGGCTTTATCAGGGACGATCCAGACTTTATTAAAGGTGTTGATCGGGATGTCCGTTGTCCCATAAAGCGCGTACGCTCTTGCGTAAAGCTGCTGCCAGAACTCTTTGCCAAAGGCCTTCTCGGGATACATGAGCGACGAGGTCAGTTGTTTTAAAAGATAATCCTGGGCCAAAAGATCGCGGCCCATATCGGTTTGGCCGAATTCGGTTGGGGCGATCCGGTCGCGCTCATAGGGCGATAAATTGACCCAAAGGTCTTCTTTGGGAGTGGTCAGCGCGGCAAAGAAATACTTAATGAGCCGGGCGGCCTCGTCTTTTGAGACCGGGGGTTGACCGTCATTTTCTTGATCCGCGACGATGAAACTTAATAGGAATGGATTATCTTGATGAAGCTGGATCCCTTTGAGGACAATTGGGGCAAATTGCGGACTTAAACTGATCATCTCGCCAACCGCTGGCAAGGTGGACACACTCGATGACGGTGCCGTCGTGACACTCTGCGCGCAGGCGGGCAAACCCTGTGTTACCAAGAGCGTCAGGATGACAATTCCGGTGATGATTTTTTTAAAGATTATTTTCATTAGGTATCTCAATAGGATTGCTTCGTCGCGAAATGCCCCTCGCAATGACATCATAAAATGTAAGACACCAACTCCCGGGGTTGAACCCCGGGGATTCTGTTATAAAACTGTCTTATACTGGTAAGTATATACTGGATTATAGCGAAAACCCATAAAACTGGGGATCACTGTGTGGGAAGGAATGGAGACATTTTGTCGCAAAAACTGATCTAAACGTCGCTGTTGGGCCAGTGCTTGTAAGTCGAATATTGGTAAGGGGTTATTTGATTAGTGGGGCCAATTTGATTTGCGAACCATATGGTCTGGTTCGCAAATGACTTCAACTTACTAAGAAAGTGTTAACACGGAAAATGGTCATACCTGTTAACCCGTGATCATCAATAAACGCCAAGCTGGAACAACATATCTCCTTCCCTCGAAGACATCCAACACGTCTCCTTTGCCAAGGACTTGATAATAAGGCACATTAAGCGCCCGAGCAAAACGTGTGGCATGAGAAGGAATATCCGTTTCACTCATCTTGGCTTCAAACATAGCAAAAGGCTTATCGTCTTTCGTGACCAAAAAATCTACCTCCCATCCTTCCCGCGTGCGCAGATAACGCAAATCAAAATTTCCTTCGCCGAATTCATTAAAACGGCAGACCATCCTCAAAAGCATGACCGCTAGCATGTTCTCAAACCGATACGACTCTTTCTCAATGAATGTCCAATCATAAAAATAGTATTTCTCCTCTTTTTTGATGGCTCTCGCCAAACTTTGATCCCAAGGTTTTAGTGAAAACAACAGATAAATTTTTTTGTACGCCTGCAACCACATCGATACCGTTTTATGGTGAACACCCAGGTCTTCCCTCAACGCGTTCACGCTCAAAGGCACGCCGATTCTTTCCGGCAAAAGGTGCAGGAGCTGTTCTATGCCACGGATATCTTGAATACGAGTTAAATCTCGGATGTCCTCCCGAACTAAGAGCGAACCATAATCTCGACGCCAGCGTAATGAAAAACTAGGGGCAGCCTTTAGAAACGGCTCCGGGAACCCGCCGTAATCCAAAAGTCTGGCAAAAACCTTTTCAACACCCGCCGTAGGAACAGAAGATAATTTTGAAAAGAATTGCTTTTGCTGGCTCTCCTTAAAAATATGGTGTGTTTCCAAAACCTCCGGCAGCTTCCTCGTCGCCTCAGGCAACCCGAGGGGCAACATACGGTATGAAAAATACCGACCAACCAAACTGTCACCGGAAGTACGAAAAAAATCCAACCTAGCACTGCCCGTAATAAAAAAAATCACACGCCCCTTAAAAATATCGTAAAAACCCTTAAGGATATTCTTCCATTTTTTTTGTTTATGGATCTCGTCAAAAACAACAATCGGGCAGGAATGTTTCGAAATTACGATGGACTTTTCAATAAAATGAGGATTTTTTATATACTCTTTACGGACCAGAGGGTCGTCCCAATTCCAGTAAAGGCCACCATCTCCCGCCTCCTTCAGATAATTTCGGGCAAACGTTGTCTTACCGACCTGGCGAGGCCCGGAAAGAAACATCATTTTTCCGGCATTAATTTTTTCATCAAAAAGATACTTATTCTGCGTTCTTTCCATATTGACAATATTACACCATAGTGAATATTTGTCAATACTAAATTCTACACATTTTTTCTAACTTCAATAATCGTTCTTTTCGATGCGGGTTCCAGCGGTAACCGCCAACGCCGCCGGCTTTGGGGACGATGCGATGGCAAGGGATGACCAACGCGACCGGATTGGTGGCACAGGCGCGGGCAAGTGCACGGGCAGCGGTGGGCTGGCCAATGGCCTTTGCTGCTTGCGAATAATGATATGTGGTGCCTGGGGGAATTGTCCGCAGCCACTCCCAAACCCGTCTTTGAAAAGCCGTTGCCTGCACGTCGTAAGGAAGCAATGGCCATGGTTTGTGGCCAGCCAAATAATCGATCAAGGCCTGAATCCATCGTCTTAAGTGCTGATCATTTTTAACAAGCTGTGCGGCATTAAATTCACTTTTTAGTTCTAGTTCCAATTGTTTCTTACTGCTCCCGAGCCTGACAGCACAGATGCCTTTTTCCGTCGCTGCTAATAACAGATGACCTAACGGGGAATCCGCGATCGTATAACTGATGGTGTTGCCGCGGCCTTGATCTTGATAAGCTTTGGGGGTCATGCCCAAATACCGGTTGGCGAATTCGTATAAGCGGCTGCTGGCACCGAAGCCCGCGTCATATAGAGCGCGGCTGATATCACTTCCCTCTCGCAACTGCTGACGAAGACGTTTGAAACGAATCGCATCGGCATAATGCCGAGGAGAAACACCCAGGGCTTTTGTAAAAATCTTTTGAAAATAGGCTGGGCTCAATGCGACGGCCGATGATACCAGCGACAGCGTCGGTAAATCTTCCGCCTCTTCGATATACCGGCAAGCCGCGACAAGCTTTTGCTCAATGTTCTTACTGACGCCTTGTTTCATAAATGGATTATAACTAACCATGAAAGGAATGCTATCCGATTCTTGTCATGGGATTGTACCGCGGGGGATGGGAATTATTTGAATAAATCAGCGTGGGTGCCTGTTCGAACAAAATAGAGATTGTCGCTCTCGACTTTGTAAATCAAAAGCCAGTCCGGTTCAATATGACACTCCCGGTAACCTTTATAATCGCCTTGAAGGGGATGATCTCTATTCTTAGCAGGAAGCGGATCTTCTTTGACCAATAACCGAATCACATCATCTAAAAGGTCGATGTCCTTATGGCGCTTTTGCTGATGTTTATAATCCCGTTTGAATTGTGTGGTAAAGAACGGTTTTAGCATGCCGTTACTTCTTTAAGTCTTTCAGCATATCTTCCGCGTTATGATGACCGCGCAATTTCTTTTTCTTTTCAACATCATTCATCGCACGCAATGTCTTTGTATTGGGGATTTTTAAATCAAACGGTAACCCATTTTCCAATTCAACGCGGTGGTAAAAAAGATTGATGGCCTCGGAGACGGTGAGTCCTAGCGCTTCAAAAATTCGTTCAACTTTGTTCTTTAATTTAGGCTCGGTTCGAGCCCGGATCATGGCTGTTTTGCTCATTTCAATCACCTCATTTTCTGTTGCTCTATCTAGTAAAAGTGTACCCCAAATGGGGAACATTGTCAAACTTCAATTTGACCCTATTTACGACGAATACAGGATGTTTTGTACCGCGGGGGATGGGAATTAAGGTTGCGGTATGTGATAGCATGAGTGATGGTTCCTCACAATACTGTTAAAATATTGGATGACCAAAGCCAATATTAAACAGCAACAGTAAGGAGGAACCATTATGAATTATGTCGGG
>JAHFFT010000066.1 GCA_023247795.1 Candidatus Omnitrophota bacterium | reverse complement strand
CATTGAAACATCCCCTTTAAACATTCGAATTGATTTGCTGACCTGCCGCGTCGGGCCCGGGGGGGAAAACAGGCGATCTCAGCCAGAGGTCCCGATGGAAAACGAAATCAAAAACCCCATAGATGCTCAATTGGGAATTTCTTTGATCAATTTTAAGAAAACAAAGCACGATGCCGGGCAATAAAACAATTTTTCTCATCACCTGCGGTCTTATCCTCGGGCCGGCTATCTTCGTCAATGCAGAAGAAAAAGAGACAAATTTCTTTCAATCCTTTAAAGGGATTCAAAATGTCTTTGAACGCGGAGGAGATACCCTACAAAAAACCTTAGGTGAGGTGGAGCAATTGAAAGTCGAATATGAAAGTGAACAGCTCGGAGTCAATCCTGAAGTCACGGCAACCCTTAAAAATCTGCGAAACCCGTTTGAACCGCAGCTACCTGTAAAGAACATTGTCGCCACGCAAGAACCGCTCCCCCCGGAGGCATCACCAACAGCTGATCAGACAATTTTGCCTCCTGCCATGCCAGACAATGCTCCTCAGCTGAAGGACCGCTTTTCGGCACCAGCGAAAGCTGCTGTCCCGACTAAACCTAAGTTCCAAATAAGCGCGCTGATTTGGAATTCCGACCGACCGCAAGCAATTTTGAACGGTCAAATCGTTGGCCTTGGTGATACCCTTGATGATTGGACAATTGTCAGTATTAATAAAACGGGTGTAAAAATCCGTCAAAATGAAATATCATACGTTATTGAACCGTAAAAGGGAGAATATCATGAATGGCATTTTTTATTTGCTAACCAACTTTTGGCGAAGGCACTTCGAAAAACCAGGAAGCAGGGGAGGGAAACTCCTTTGTTTACCAAACATAGTGATTGTCCTTCTTTTCAGCCTGCTCATGATGCCGAAGCTTTACGCGGAAAATTTGGACATTGACAACAGCAGCCCGTTTGTCGATCAAAACTATTCCCAAAAAATATCGATGGATTTTCAAGACGCGTCGCTGGTCAATGTGCTCAAAATTTTTTCGCAGCAAACCCGGTTTAATTTGGTGACCTCCGAGGAGGTCGCCAATAAACTGGTGACCGTCTATTTGGATCAAGTCCCGGTTGAGCAGGCCCTAGAACAAATCTTAAGGGCCAACAATCTGACTTATGAACTCCAGCCCGGGACCGACATTTATGTTGTTAAGCCCTTGGAAAAACCGGAAGTCGCCTTGATCACCCGCGTCTATCCGCTCAAATATGCCAACGTGACATCGGCAAAAATCCGCACAACATTAAGCATATCGAGTGACGCCTCATCATCGGGATCCGCAAGTTCGAGCAGCAGTGGAGCAGACACTGCGACTGGAATCAAAGCCGCCGTTGCAGCGATCCTTACTAAAAACGGAAAAATCATTGAAGATCCCAGAACGAACAGTTTGATCATCACCGATATCGCAAGCAACTTTGCCCAGATCGAACAAACCATTGCCCGTTTGGATGTGGAAGTCGCGCAAGTTCTCATCGAGGTTGAGATGCTGGAGATTTCGAAAGAAACCTCAGATAAAATTGGGATCAAAGTCGGCGACACGCCTCTGACATTCAATGGCGGCACTCGCAGTGTCCTTTACCCATGGAATCAAAATCAACTGCTCCGTAAAGGTTACTTTGAATTTTCAGACGACCAATATACCGTTGGCACCGTTGATGCCAGCGGGCTTGCCGCGGCTTTGCAATTCTTAAGGACGCAAACCGATACAAAAAATCTAGCCAGACCGCGGATCCTGACGTTAAACCACGAAACCGCGCAAATCCGCATCTCGACCAACGAAGCGATCGGCGTTACAACGCAAACAAGTTCAGCGCAAAATATTGCCACCTCATCAGTGGCGGCCGAACGCGTGGGGACCGGCGTTTTTTTAACCGTCACCCCACAGGCCAATTTAGATACTGGCGAAATCACCATGGCCATTGTCCCAAAAGTCATCATCGCGCGCACCGGATCGACTTTTAGCAATACGACCTTTCGTGATCCCGAGGAGCGCGGTTCGCAATCAATCTTAAGGGTGAAAGACGGTGAAACCATCGTGCTCGGAGGGTTGCTGAGAAGTGATACTTCAAAGACCGTGACCAAAATCCCTATCCTAGGGGATCTTCCTTTTATTGGCGGTCCCTTTCGGCACAAAGACCAAACGATCAAAGACCGTGAACTGATCATTTTCATCACCCCGCACATCATCAGTGAAAACGGCACAAAATTTGCCGCAAAAGAAATTCAACACCTTACGCGTGAGCAAGATATCCCGTCCGAACATCTCATCGCGGTACAAAAAGAAATTTCAAAAATGGAACATCAATAACGTGCTAACAATCCTTCTTTAAAAAATGGCTCATCTCAAGATCGGTGAAATCTTAATCAAACAAGGCTTGATCAACGACGCGCAGCTCAAAGAGGCGATCAAGGCCCAGTCCCGTGAGCAGGGAAGGATCGGAGAGGTCCTGATCAAATTGGGCATCCTTTCGGAAAACGCGATTGCCGCCGCGCTTGCCACTCAACTCAATATCCCTTTCCTGAACAATGAAAATAACACATTGAATCCAGAGGACGGCCAGATTCTAAAAGAAACCGTTCCCTATAACTTTGCGAAATCAAATCTAGTACTACCACTCAAAAAAGCCGGAAACACCTTGACCTGCGCTGTTGCCGACCCTTTTGATCTTTTGTTACTGGATAATCTCAAAATGTTGAGCGGCTGCGACATCCAGCTTGCCATAGCGACACGGGCCGATCTGATCAGTGCCATTCAAGAATTTTATGTTTCTGATTCCAATAAACCAAAACGTTCCAAATCCGTGACCTCGTTTGGTCAAGAAGAATCGATTTCTTCGCGAACGAGCGATGATGATCTCAAAGAAGACCCGCAAGTCGCCCAACTCAAAGAAAAAGCCACGGAAGCCCCGGTGATCAAAACCGTTGATTTGATCATCCGCCAAGCCATCGAACAAAGGGCCAGCGATATCCATCTCGAACCCTACAAAAAGAAAATAGGTTTGCGTTACCGAATAGACGGGGTCCTCTACGAAATTCCGCCGCCAGATCATCAGCTCGCCCTTC
The DNA here is from genome assembly GCA_023247795.1 of Candidatus Omnitrophota bacterium. Lineage (GTDB taxonomy): Bacteria > Omnitrophota > Gorgyraeia > Zapsychrales > JANLHA01 > JAHFFS01. The sequence continues at coordinate 4,681 of JAHFFT010000066.1, read as the reverse complement.
CCATTGTCTCGCGGATTAAAATTTTAGCCAAACTCGATATCGCCGAAAAACGCCTTCCGCAAGACGGGGCCATTTCCTTTGACCTGGATGAACGCATCGTTGATATCCGGGTCTCAACCATCCCAACGATCTGGGGGGAAAAGGTTGTCATGCGTATCCTTGATAAAACCGCGGTCCCATTGGAATTGACCCAACTCGGATTTCAAGATAAAGACCTCGATCGAATCCGCGCCTGCTTAAAGAAACCCTTTGGTCTATTTTTCGTGACTGGCCCGACCGGCAGCGGGAAATCATCAACCCTTTATGCCTCGCTCAATGAAATATTTGACCCGCGAAAAAACATTCTTACCGTGGAAGACCCGGTCGAATACAAATTGACCGGAATCAACCAAGTCAATGTCCGTCCTGATATCGGCCTGACCTTTGCCTCAGCGTTGAGGTCCTTTTTGCGCCAAGATCCTGACGTCATCATGGTCGGAGAAGTGCGCGATTTGGAAACCGCGCAAATCTGCGTTCGCGCGGCGCTGACCGGGCATTTTGTTTTAAGCACACTGCACACCAATGACGCGGCCTCCGCCATTACCCGTCTCATCGACATTGGGATTGAACCTTATTTGTTAACTCCCTCCTTAACCATGATCATTGCTCAGCGGCTGTCCCGCCGGCTCTGCCCCAAATGCAAGCAAGCCATCGAACCGGTCGCGGAGCTGTTCGGCGGAATCAACTTCAAAAGCGATCTCATTTACAAAGGGAAAGGATGTGAGGACTGCCATCAGACCGGTTATCATGGACGAATCGTCATCACCGAAGTCATGGAAATCAATGAAGAAATCCGCGAACTGATTACCGTAAAAACATCATACACAAAAATCAGCGAGGCCGCTCGCGCCAATGGCATGCGGACCTTGTTTGAAGATGGCATCAAAAAAGTAGAAGAAGGCATCACCAGCTTTGAAGAAGTTTTAAGTATCACTCGAATGTAGTCTTCAAAATCATTTTCGGTACCACGAAAAGAGGGTCGATTGCCAAAATTCAAATACACCGTTAAAAATGCCAACGGTGAAAATTTCACGGACAGCAAAGAAGCGCTTGACAAAGAAGGCCTCGTTGCCGAACTGCAAAAACAAGGCTTTTTTATCATCAGAATCGAAGAGGACAAGGGCAAATCCAGCTTGGAGCTCGCTTCCAAACTTGCCACCCAAAAAAAATTCACTCATAAAGAAATCAAGATAGAAGACCTCTTGTCTTTTGCCCGCCAGCTGGCAACGATGCTCGAGGCCGGGGTCAATCTTCACCGCAGTTTGGGCGTCATCACCCAGCAAGTGGAAAGTGAAAAACTTTTTAAGCTCTTGAGTCAAATCACATCAGATGTTGAAAGCGGCAAATCTTTGAGCGAGGCGTTTGCCATTCACCCAAAAGTCTTCAACCAATTCTGGGTCAGTTTGGTGGAAGTCGGCGAGGCCTCAGGCACCATGCCCATTGTCCTCGATAAACTCGCGTTTTATCTTGAACAGCAGGCCTCTTTCCGTTCATCAATAACATCAGCGGTCATGTACCCACTGGTCTTGTTTTGCGTTTGCATTCTTGCCGTGGCTTTTTTCGCGCTTTTCGTCGGCCCCCGTTTTGAAAAAGTTTTCCAAAGCATGGGCGTTCAACTCCCTTTTTTGACTCGACTCTTACTTGGGTTTTTTCATTTTGTTCAGGCCAACTTTTTCTTGCTTTGCGTCGCAATCTTCGTAGGTATTTTTTTACTCAAAAAATATATCACAACTCCCCTTGGCCGAGAACATTTTGAATTGTTCCTTTTCAGTATACCGGTCTTTGGAAAAATTTACCGGCTGATCATTGTCGAACGTTTTGCCTCGCAGATGTCGATCCTGGTTGAAACAGGGGTGCCCATCCTTTACGCCTTGGAAGTGACCCAGCGCTTTGTCAACAGTTCGATCTGTTCCAAGGTCGTTGATGACATCAAAGAAAGCGTGCGCCAGGGCGAATTGCTGGCGGCCCCGATGGAACGCAGCAAGTTTTTCCCATCGATGGCCATTCAGATGATCACGGTAGGAGAAGAGACCGGTGAACTGGACAAAATGCTCAAACACGTTGCCGGATTTTACCAGGGCAACGTGGAAACTTTTATGAAACGCTTGGGCACCCTCATTGAGCCAATCATGCTGGTGGTGATGGGGGTGGTCATTGGAATTATTGTTATTGCCATGTTTTTACCGATGTTCAACATCGCCCAATTAGGGGGGGCTTCCGGTTGATAGAAACAATGATGCAGAAAACGCTTTCTCATTTGAATTTAAAATTTAAAAATTTGTCGCCGGCCCTTGACAGTGATACGGCTATATTGTACACCTTAATTAGCAGACCTGAAGTGAACGAAAAAGGTAAACTATCCGTAAGGATAGGACACAAAGCTATAGGGCCCCGTAAGAGTCAAAGGAATGTTGAAACCGGGGTAGCCAGTTGCCAAAAGCATGAGTGGACCTATTCTTAAGGAAGAATAGGTTTTTTAATTGGTAGTTAACCCAGCAACCCTGAAAGGAGTGATGTCCGACAAAAAAAGAGCGAACGTTGACATAAAATAATAATTTAACATTGACATTAATCACCTGATTATTTGGTGACAATTAAAGGAGATTTCAAATGAATAGCAAAAGACAAAAACAGGGTTTTACCCTGCTTGAAGTGATCATCGTCATTATCATTGTGGGTGTGTTAGCGAGTTTAGCGTTGCCGAGATTCTTCGGTACCGTTGAATTTTCTCGTTCCACAGAGGCCTTAAATATATTCTCGGCACTGCGTGATTCTATGGAGCGCTGCTATTCCCAACATTCTGGGAGTTACGACAATTGTGCTGTGGCTAATTTGGATATCCCTAATCCAGATAACACCTCTGGCACGCATTTTACATATGGGTTAACTCTTAACGGTACAGTTGGATATACCATAGTTGCAACCAGAAACAGCAATGAAGGCGGTTCATCAAGTAGCACCATTACACTGCTTTATAATGGCAGTGGGATCACTCGCTCTGGTGCGACTGCATTTGCAAATATTAAATAATAAGTTTTCATACAACGGAAACAACATCGGGGATTCTTCCCCGATGTTGTTTTATTTAACCTAAAATGTCTCAAACGATGAAAAAAATATTCTTATGCCAAAAGGCTTTTACCTTAGCTGAAATCATCACCGCCCTGATCGTTGCCCTGGTGCTCTTGTCCGTTGCTTTCCCTCGCTACAGCCAGGCGGTTGAAAAAATGCGGGTCAGTGAGGCTGAACACACGCTCCTGAGCATCTTTTCCGGCCAAAAACGCTATTTCATCGACCATGGCGCCTACGCAACGAATCTCAACCAACTGGACATAACCGTTACCACATCGGAATATTTCAACACCCCCACCGCGGGCTTAAACCCCATTGCCTCTATCGCCCGAAAAGGGGGAAGTTATACCTTATCCATTACCGATGAGACCGCTAAGGTCAGCTGCACTCCGGTCGGGGCTACCTGTACCGGACTAGGCTTTTAATTAGCAATATTATGAATTATACTTGTAGTAGAGGAAGGTATGGCATAAAATGGGTATAGTTCAAAAATCAGGATTCACCTTAATGGAGTTGATCGTGGTCATTATCTTACTGGGAGTTATGACCGGGATCGCCATACCGCGCTATAGCGCGACATTAGAAAAATCGCACGTCCAGGACGCTATCATGCAATTGACCACCATTCACGCCGCTGAGCAAATCATGTATGCCCGAACTGGAAAATACTGGCCGCCGGATTTAGGTGCGGGTGGACTTGGTTATAATTTAGCGGCAATCAATACGAATCTTAATTTGAATATCATTGCCAATGGCCTGACGTATACGTGCTTTGGTCAAGGTTCTTGGTTTACCTGCATCGCAGTGCGTGATGCCCCAGCAACTCAGTTTGATGTAGAAGTAACTGAAGATCCAATTTCCAGTGCTAATCCAGCATGCCTAGCCTTTTGTCCTTAAATGATCCATACCTTTTATAACAAAATATGGAATCAAAAAAATGGCTTCACGATCGTTGAGGTCGTCATTTCCTCGCTGATTTTTGTGATTGCCGTTGCCGGAATTTTCGCGAGCATTAACCTCTTACGCAAACCCGCGGAAGATGCGACTGATAAAGTCAATGCCGCGTTTGTCGGCAAAGAAATCCTCGAAGGTTTACGCAAACAAGTTGACGCTGCGAGCTGGCAAACCGGCGATCTCACGGTAGGTACGCATGCCTTGAATACGATCTCCGTTGACGGGGTCACCTATACACCATCGTACACCGTTAGCGCTGATCCTAACACCTCCGCCCGCAAAGTAACGCTCAGTATCAACTGGATTTAAAATCGGGGCCCGCAATGACCAAGAACCATGACCAAGCCATGTCCTTGACCGAACTGATCATCGCATCCGCTCTGGTCGGAGTTGTAATGGTAGGTGCCATTTCCATTGACTACGCACTAAGGACATCACGACAAAATTTGTCTGTTTCAGGTGACCTTTCCAATCGGTTAGCGGCAGCCATGCTCAGTCTGACGCGCGACGGGATGCAAACGAGCGGAAGTGGGGACAACCCCGGAATTGTTTATGATGACGCCGGCAACGTCCGCAACATCTGTTTCCGTCACGATGTGAGTGATCCTGGGCTGTT
>JAHFFT010000037.1 GCA_023247795.1 Candidatus Omnitrophota bacterium | reverse complement strand
GGGTTTTGATGTGCGCGGATTTGGATGAGAAGCGACTTGCGTCCATTCAAAAACTTTATCCGCAGGTGAAAGCGGTCAAGGATTACCGGAAGATTCTAAAAAATGCTGAAATCGACGCGGTTTGCATTGCCACACCGACCAATACGCACTATCCATTGTCCAAAGTCGCTTTGGAGCAGGGGAAGCACGTCTTTTGTGAAAAGCCTTTGGCCTTGGAAGAGCAACAGTGTCTGGAGCTCGAAGAACTGGCCCGAAAGCATAAAAGGAATTTGATGGTCGGCCATGTTTTTTTATTCAATCAAGGGATTCTGCGGTTGAAGGAATACATTCGCAGCGGAGAGCTGGGAAAGGTCTATTATGCCCACGCGACCCGCACGAATTTGGGTCCTTTTCGTTATGACGTGAACGCGTTATGGGATTTGGCCCCGCATGATGTTTCCATTTTTAATTTTTTGTTCGATAGTTGTCCGGTCAATGTTTCCGCTCGAGGATTGCGGTGTCTGGGGACCGCTTTGGAAGATATGGCCTTTGCCTCGATTGAATATCCGAAAAACATCTTGATCAACATTCATGTGAGCTGGTTGGATCCGAAAAAGGTGCGGCAGATCACCATCATCGGCGATAAGAAAATGGTGGTTTGGGATGATCTGGACCAGATCGGCCCGATCAAATTGTATGACAAACACGTGGAAAAGACCTCCCGCTTTTACGAGACTTACGGAGAATTCCAGTTGTTATCTAAAGAAGGAAGCATTACGATCCCCAATGTCATATTTCAAGAGCCCCTGAAAGCACAGGCCCAGTACTTTTTGGAGTGCATTGAAAAGAAAAAAAATCCGGAATTGGCGAGTGCCCGTAAAGGTTATGACGTCGTTCGTGTTTTAAACGCCATTCAGCGCTCAATCAATGAGAACGGCAATGCCGTAAAGATTGGATAAACGAACCTGCTATGACGTCACAAGTATTGGTTTGTCCGGTGGCCTATAATGAAAATGTCAAATTGAAGAGCGCGATTGAACGCTTTTTGAAAAGTCATGGGTTTGGGCGGTACGATTATTTGATCGTCGATGATGGTTCGGATGATGGCACATCACAGATGATCGCAATGTATCAAGATCGAGGTGTGCGGACGATTCGTCACGATCAGCGTCGGGGAGTGGGGGCTGCCATCCGCACCGCGATCCTACATGCCATTGAAAAACAATATCAACTGATCGTGATTATGGCCGGCAATGACAAGGACGATCCGCAGGAGATCCCACTTTTAGTTGAGCCGATCGAAAAGGGTGATTGTGATCTCGTTCAAGGTTCGCGTTATCTCAATGGGCGGCGGATTGGTGGTGACATGCCTTTGTATCGGAAGATCGCCACACGGCTGCACCCATGGCTGTTGACGATTTTTGTCGGCAAGAAAGTGACCGACAGCACCAATGGCTTCCGGGCCCTTCGGTTATCGCTCTTTGCGGATTCGCGCATCAATATCAAGCAAGAATGGCTCAATGCGTATGAACTCGAGCCTTATATTTTGTTTAAGTCGATCCAACTCGGATACCGCTATCAGGAGGTCCCGGTAACAAAGATCTATCCTTCAAAGAAATTGGGATATACCAAGATGAAACCAATCGTGGGATGGTGGAGCATTCTGCGGCCGTTGTTTTATCTGCGGTTGGGGATCAAGCGTTAGAATGATATGCCGGGGATCCAAGGAACTCGACGATGAAAAAATGCAATCGTTGCAATTTGATATTTCATGTTGAGGAAAGGATCCGGTGCCTGTATTGTGATACGCTGCTGTATGAGATCACCGATGAGAATAGAAAGAGTTGGTTTGACCAGGATTCCAGTGTGCCGTCCGCGCAATTGGTCAGACAAAAAGGTGATATCTCTTACGGTCGGTTGCAGTATATCATCAGCAGTTATTTTCGGGTGCGGACCTTGCATTTTATGTATTCCTTTAGCCGCAACGATATGCGCATGGGAAAAGAATTTAAGCGGTTTTTCATTCAACCGGTCAATGTCACATCTTTCCTTTCTATTCCCTGGCTGCTGGTGAATCTCTGTGACTCGGTTTTTTTTCGGATGTTTTATAATGGTTTTGACTCGGAATCCGGCTGGAAGTATGTTCGTCTGAGCGAGAATCAGTCGTTGACAGAAGAAGAGCGGTCGTATTGCAAAGAATACAAGGATGTTGTTGACGATATTTTAAGTGGTAAGATCTGTCAGACCGAGGGGCGCCTTAAAGAGATCGCAAAAGAAAAATTGAAGGTTGGCAAGCGCAGCGCTTACAATGATCTTTGCAACAATCGTAAATATTTTTCCGGATTTTTGGATATCATGACCATCTGGTTTTCCGTATGTTTACTCTTGGTGGCCATGGTTTGGGCAGCGTATCCTTTTGTGCTCGATGTTGTTAGTTTGTATCGGTTTCGTGAGTGATGTTGCCTGATTTTGAGCGTCAGCACCATGTGCCCCAGAGTCCCTGTTGGTCGATTTTAAAAACAGGGTCGCTGGGCATATGGCGCGCTGGGGAACTTTTTAGAACGAATTTACCTGGGAGATGATGATGAAAAAATTGATGATTTTAGTTTTCTGCTGTTGGGTGTTGGGGTGCAGTCATACGATGGGTTCCTATATTGACGATCCCAAGACCCTTTTGGAAGACCCGGTTTCGGTCGAGCACCAAAAGGCCCTCGACGAGTTGGAGAGCGCCTATTTGAACAAAGAAATGACCTATTCGGAGTATCTCACTAAAAAGAATGCTTTGGAAGATGGATATAGTCAGAAAGTCCAAAAACGAAAAGAAATCATAGAAAGCTATCGAACCGATGAAATTGTACGGTAAAAATCCAGTTCTCGAACGGCTGAAATCAAATCCAAAAAGCATCCAAAAGATTTATCTTCAGCAGGGTCACGTTGAAGGCGGATACATCCGCCAAAAGGCGAAAAAATGGGGGATCCCCATTCATGACATGCCCGCGTCGAAGCTGTTGAAATTGGCCCGCAATCTCAACGCGCAGGGGATTGTCGCGGAAATTGAGGACTTCCAATTTGCCGCTTATGACGATGTCTTGGCCACGGCCTTGCAAAAGGGCGCGACCTTAATTTTTTTGGATGGCCTTAATGATCCGCAGAACCTTGGGGTGATCATCCGCAGTTTGTCCTGCATGGGTGGTTTTGCCTTGGTCTTACCGGCGCATCACTCCGTTGATGTGACATCGACGGTGTTGCGCATTGCCTGCGGCGGGGAAAACCATATGCCGATCGCGAAAGTTACGAACATGGCGCTGGCTTTACGTCAGGCGAAGGAGCAGGGCTTTTGGCTCGCTGGTTCGGTTGTTGAAGGGGGAAAAGAAATTTTTGAAACAGAATGGCCATTCCCTCTTGCGCTGGTCATTGGTTCGGAACAAAAGGGTATGAGGCCGATCATGCAAAAACACCTTGATCTGCTGGTCAGCATTCCGATGAATCATGAGCGTTTGTCCATGAACGCCGCCCAGGCCACCACCATTTTGGGTTATGAAATTTTAAGGCAGCGAAAATCCCTTCGCCCAACCTAATATGCCTATTCGAAGAAAAAAAAGCGTTTCACAAGGATCAGCTCTTGGCGTGAAAACTCCGCGGCGTACCAGAAATTCTACTCAAGACGCGCTTAATTTTTTTGCGGAGGCAGGGCTGTTGAAACGCGTTAAACGTAGCGGCTGGTGGGTGGCGGGGATTGACGAGCCGGAAAGTGTGGCTGATCATAGTTTTCGCACAGCAGTGATTGGCTATTATTTGGCCTTTTGTGAAGGCGCGGATCCGTTCAAGGTGGTCACGATGTGCCTTTTCAATGATATCCATGAAGCGCGGATCAATGACCTGCATAAGATGGGGCATTTTTATATTGATTTTAAGCAGGCGGAGGAGAAGGTTTTTCAAGATCAAATGAGGAGATTGGACCAAAAGGTCACCGCGCATTTGCAGTCGCTGCGGGCAGAATATACCGAGCAGCATTCTCAAGCGAGTTTGCTGGCCCGCGATGCTGACATTTTGGAATGTCTCATCCAGGCCAAGGAATATGTTGATCATGGATATCTGGAAGCAAAGCGGTTTTTTCAGAAGGCGCCCCAGCATTTGCAGACCGCGTCAGCAAAAAAGATGTGGGCGGCATTACGAAAATGGGAAAGCGGTCAGTGGTGGCAGAATGTTGTTAAGTTTCAGCGATGAGACATAGCAAAAAATTTTATTTTTTGTTCTTTCTAATTTTTGGTCCGAGCGTGTTTTTATTATCCGGCTGTGCCAGCTTAGGAACCTATAATCCGGCGACCGAGCGTCGGGAGTTCATCTTTATCGATGCTGATCAGGAGATCGAGATGGGGAAAAGTTTTCATCAAGAACTCCTCAAACAGGTTCAACTGTCGAGGGATCTTAAGGATCTGGCTTGGGTGGAAAGGGTGGGTCGGACGGTGGCGCAGGTATCTGACCGGCAGGATTATGAGTATCACTTTTTCGTCATCGAAAAAGATGAACTCAATGCCTTTACCTTGCCGGGTGGAAATGTGTATATCTATACTGGTCTTTTGAATAAGCTGAAAAGTGACGACCAGCTGGCCGCGGTTTTAGCGCATGAAATCGGGCATTGCGCGGCGAAGCACGTGGTTAAGAAATATCAGGCCGCGATGGGTTATGATTTGATTGGCAATATCATTTTCAGCCAGATCGGTGGGGAGGGGAAGGCCGGGCAGTTAGCGCAGATGAGTGCTTCATCAATCATGCAATTGATTTTCAGTTCTTACAGCCGGCATGACGAATTTGAAGCGGACCATATTGGGATCAAGTACATGATCAAAGCCAATTATCGTCCGCAGGGGATGATTGAGACTTTTGAAATTCTTGAGGCGCAATCCAAGGGGCCAGATGTGCCTTTGATCCTGCGCTCGCACCCCTTTATCAAAGATCGGATGGCCGCTGTTAAAAACGAAATCGTCCGTCGAAGATGGGAAGAAGAAAAGGCGTTGCTAAAACAAAAGGAGCCAAAGGCCTATGGAGAGGATCGGGATCGCGGCCAGTAAAATGGCCAGCGGCAATTTGTTTTTTTACAATCTGTATGTTGTGCTGTTGTCTTTTTTATTTTCCCTCTTGATTTTTTTTATTGCCGGAACATCCATCGTCTTGGCATTGATCATCATTGGGTACATCTTAAAAGGGATATTGCCGGATCAATCCAGCCAGACCTGGTACGAAATCCTACGGGTGTGTATGGTTTCGTTGACGATTGCGGTGGGGTTCCTTAACCTTTACGCGATATTACGCAATTTTCGATTAAACAAAGATTCTTGAAACCATGACTTTTTCAATATCTTCTTTAAAAAAGCAGCTGGAAGCTTCAAAAGAACTTTTCAATACCGTTTATAACAATTCGACCTTGGCGATTCTGGTCACTGATCAAGAGGAACAGATCATTGCTTGGAACGCCTTCGCGCAGAATTTGTTAAAAATGGATAAGCTGATTCTTTTCAATAAGCCTTTGTCGGATTTGTTTTCCTCATCGGATTGGCAGAAATTGAAACAGCGGGAGCGGACCAGTCATAAGGATTCCTTACTTGATCAAGACGTGAATCTCGTCAGGGCTCCGGATGATCTCATCCCGGTCCGGGTTTCTTTGACGCGCATTCTGGATGACGAGGGCCATAAGTCAGGATTGATAGCTGTTGTCTACGATTTAACCCAGGAAAAGCAAAGTCGGGACATGCTTTTACGGGCCAAGTTGGCGGCTGAAGAGGCGAACAGTGCTAAGAGCATGTTTTTAGCGAACATGTCGCATGAGGTACGAACACCCATGAGCACGATCATCGGGATGATTGACTTAACATTGGATACGGAACTGTCCGATGACCAGCGGGAAAACTTAACCACTGTTAAGAATGCCGCGGACATCCTTTTGAATTTGCTCAACGATATTTTGGATCTTTCGCGGGTCGAAGCGGGAAAAGTCCAATTGGAGAGCATTGCCTTGAATATTCGAAATGTCGTGCAAAGTGTCTGTAAGGGGTTGAGTGTTTTGGCGCAAAAGAAAAATTTGGAATTGAGTTGGGATGTTGATCCTCAAGTGAGCGATCATTTGCTGGGCGATCCGGTGCGGGTCCGGCAGATCTTGGTTAATCTGATCAATAACGCGATCAAGTTCACTTTTCGGGGAAAGATCGAGACGCGGGTGAAATTGCAGGAGGAAAAAGATGGTCAGCAAACTTTGTTGTTTTCCGTGAGCGACGAGGGAGTTGGTATCGCGAAAGACAAATTGGCTGCCATTTTCGAAGTTTTCACCCAGGCCGATGTCTCAACAACCCGGCGTTTCGGAGGGACGGGGCTGGGACTTTCCATTTCCAAGCGATTGGTGGAAATGATGCATGGCAATATTTGGGTGGAAAGTGAGGAATTCAAGGGCAGCACATTTTATTTTACCGCGCGATTTTTTGAGTTGGCAGAGAGTCCTTCATCAGCATCGTCGGCACCGGCAGAACCGAGAGTTCCCGTTGCCAAACTACAAAAAGTTTCTGGGAATCGTTTGTCAATCCTTTTGGCCGAGGACAATGTTGTGAATCAAAAAATTGTGGCCAAAATTTTAGAGAAACAGGGTTGGGGCGTCAAGACCGCCGAGAACGGGAAACAGGTTTTGGAATATTTGGATGTGGGACGCTTTGATTTGATTTTGATGGACGCCCAAATGCCGGTTTTGGACGGATTGGAGGCCACCATCAAGATCCGCGAAAAAGAAAAGGCAACGGGTGGGCATATCCCTATCATCGCGCTCACGGCCCGGGCCATGACCGGAGACCGTCAAAAATGTATCGACGCTGGCATGGATGATTACGTGACCAAACCCATTGATCGTCAAAAACTTTTTGAGGTCATTGAAAATTCGTTACAACAACAAGGAAAGGAAACAGCATGAATAAAGAAGTCCTTGATATCAAAGACGTTTTAGAACGAGTTCAAGACGATCGGGAATTGTTGCTTGAACTTTTTGATATTTTTGAAGAGGATTTTCAGGAAAAACGGAAGAACCTCAGCCAGCATCTGGCGATGGGAAGTTTTGATTCTATCAGGGACTTGGCGCATTCGATGAAGGGGGCGGCAGGAAATATTTCGGCTAAGGCTTTGTACGCGTCTTGTTCGCAGATCGAGCAGCTGGCGCATGACAGGGGCTTGGACGGCATTAAGAGCAAGATGAAAGATTTGGACCAGCAGTTTATTGAATTGCAGGCGTGTATCCGCGATATCAAAGCGGAATTCAAGAGTTCGACATGACAGGATGGCTGCAAAACACACCGTTGGTTTTAGGGGCAGGCATCATTTTGGTCTTTGTCTTGTTGGGTATTTTGTTCATTGTTCCCAACGAGCAAAATAAGAAAAAGAAATCAAAACGGCAAATCCAGCAGGAGCAAGACAGCCAAAAGACCGACTGGTCAGAGGTTGTCTTAAAGCTTGAGAAACACATTGTCGGTCTGCGGGCGGAGATTTCCACACTCAAACAAGGGGACAAGGATTGGCAAAAGAAGATCCTCATTGAGCAAGAGAAAGCTGTTCGTTTGCAGGAAAAATTGCTTCAGGAGCGGGGATGGAAGAAAAAAGAAGAGGAAGATGCCGAACGTCGAAAGAGCGAGCTGACACGCCAGCAGGAGAATTTGAAGTCACTGGAAAGAAATCTCGAGCATGAGCATATTGAACGGTTGCGTTTGGAAAAGTCGATGAAAGCGGCCCAACAGGCTTTGGAAGAGCAAAGTGAAAAGAGGCGAATTTTAGAAAGGGAACTGCAAACGACGAAGGCCACCAGTGATCGATATCGTCAAGAAATCAATGATTTGAAGGCGATCAACGTCAAGCTCTCCAAACAGCATGAAGACACGACGTGGATCGCCAAGTCTGAGTACGTCAAAATTGAGAAGGCCTTAAAGGAAAAAGAAAAGGAATTGGCGCAGTTGAAAAATTCCGCCAAAACGTAAACCATGGCCGAACAGGTTGCCTTCCAAGCCGGGTATTGAGACCATGTTTTCCAGCCGCACCCAATGGAAGTTCAACTCCAATAAAATTTCCGAGCTGTTAGAGTCTCTCAAACAACATGATGTTGATGTCATTGATTTAACGGTCTCCAATCCCACGCAATGCGGTTTGGTGTTTCCCGGAAAAATTCTTTCGTTGATGGGGCAAGGGGAAAATTCATTTTATGAACCGTCGGCACAAGGTTTGTTAAAAGCACGGGAAGCGGTTTGTCGATATTACGGTGAGAAAGGACTGGACGTTCATCCGGATCAAGTTTTTTTGACAGCGAGCAGTTCGGAAGCGTATTCCTTTTTATTCCGTTTGTTATTGGATCCCGATGAGCATTGCCTTTTTCCGCAGCCCAGTTATCCGCTTTTTGATTTTCTCATTCAGCTCAATGATGTTAATAAGGATTGCTATGCCCTTAAATATGACAAAGGTTGGGAGATCGATGTCGATCAGCTTTCCAGTCGGTTTGGGGCGCGGACGAGGGCCTGTGTTTTGGTCAATCCCAATAACCCTACCGGGTCTTATGTCGGCGGCCAGGCGTTGAAGGCGATCAGCCGATTATGCCGGGAACAGCAAACGGCCATCATTTCCGATGAGGTTTTTTTTGACTATAGTTGGAACAAAGAAAATCATCAGAGCCTCGTCGCCCATCAAGAAAATTTAACATTTGTTTTAGGCGGGGTCTCGAAGGCACTTGCCTTGCCGCAGATGAAATTGTCGTGGGTAGTGGTTGGGGGACCGCAAAATTTGGTGAAAGAGGCAGCACAGCGGTTAGAAATCATTTGTGACACATATCTTTCGGTTAATACCCCGGCGCAGAATGCCTTGAGTGAATGGTTGACGGCAAGAACGGATATCCAAGCGCGTATTTTAGAGAGGATCAAGTTCAATCGAGCGCGGTTGGAAAATCAGATTTCCAACGATCCTGCTTGTGAACTTCTCCAGGCGCAGGGGGGCTGGTACGCGGTTCTAAGGCTTTTCGAAGAAATCGTGGAGGAGGATTTTGTGCTGGAACTTCTTAAAGAGGATCAGGTATCGGTCCATCCTGGCTATTTTTATGATTTCAGTGAAGGCGGGCATCTTGTTTTAAGTCTGTTAACCCTACCTGTTCGTTTTCAGGAAGGGATTGGCCGAATTTTAAAGAGATTGGCGGCAGTAAGAACTCGTGGATAGCGTTTGCAAACAATGAGACAGCTATCAAGATGAAATTATTTTTTTTGACGATGAAATCATCCGAAAATAAAAATTTTACGAAACCTTTTTTTATTGCGGTCATCGGATTTGCTTTTTTTGTTGGGTATATCCGTTATTTGGAAGCCACCGTCATTTTTCATCCCGCGCGTCAAGTGGTGATGACTCCGAAAGAGATGAAGCTTGATTACGAAGATGTCTATTTTTTGACCGAGGACCATCTCCGTTTGAACGGTTGGCTGATCAAAAATCCCCAGGCGAAGAGCACGGTGATTTTTTTTCACGGCAATTCCGGTAACATGGGAGATCGTTTGGGAAAGGTTGGGTTCTTGCATCAGTTGGGCTTAAATGTGTTCATTATCGATTACCGCGGGTATGGCAAGAGCGAAGGCAAACCAACTGAACTGGGGATTTATCAAGACGCCCGTGCCGCTTATGATTATTTGTTGACTCGGCCGGACATCAATCCTCGTCGGATTATCGTTTATGGGGTCTCGTTGGGCGGTGCCCCGGCCATTGATTTGGCTGTGCAACGAAAATTGGCTGGGTTGATCATCGACGCGAGTTTTAGTTCGGGGGCGGATATGGCCCATGTCTTATACCCCTTTATCCCAAGTTTCCTTTTGAATATCAGGTTCGATTCTTTGAAGAAAATCAAGAGTGTGGCGGCGCCGAAGTTGTTTATTCATAGTCTGGAAGATGAAACGGTCCCTTATCGACTTGGGAAGAAATTGTATGATGCCGCCGCATCTCCAAAAAGTTTTTTGAAGATCAAGGGGACCCACAATGGAGCTTATTTGGAATCGCAGGGAGTTTATTTGGCAGGGATCCGAAATTTCTTAAACATACATCAACTGTGAAAGGACTCCTATGCAAAAGATTTTAAATGCTCAGCGAGGAAAGGTTTATCTTGGGCAGCAGCCGGTGATCCTCACGGGTGTCAACTTTGGCGGCTGGCTGATGATGGAAGGGTATATCATGCACGCCCGCAATATCGCGGTCCAGGTGTTTAAAAAGGGATTTCGGAAACATTTAGGAGTAGGCGCTCTTGAAGACTTTGAGCGGTCCTTCCATTCAACGTTCATTCAGGACAGTGATTTTAAAAATGTCGCGGCAATGGGGTTCAACTGCATTCGTCTGCCGTTTCACTATCGGTTGATCGAAAAAGCACCGTACCAGATTGATCAAAATGGGCTTAAATTTTTGGACAAGGCCGTGGACCTGGCTAAGCAAAACGGTTTATGGGTGATTTTGGATTTGCACGCGGCCGTTGGAGCGCAAAATCACGATTGGCATTCGGACAGTTTGGGACCGGCTGAGTTTTGGAAGAAAAAAAGTTATGAAGACCGTATGGTTGAACTTTGGGGTTTCCTCGCCGATCATTTTAAGAATGAGCCGGCAATCGCGGGATATGATGTCTTAAATGAGGCGGTTTTGGCTGATACGAAACTGCTCAATCATTTTTATCATCGGGTGATCAAAAGAATAAGGGCGGTTGATCCGCGGCACATGATTTTTATCGAAGGGAGCCGTTGGGCGCAGGATTTGGAGTGCCTTGATCAGTTTGACGACGACAACATTGTTTTGAGCATTCATTTTTATGAAGCTTCGGATTTTGCTTTTAACTTGGTGCCGCAGCAAAAATACCCGCAAAATCGGCCGGGGATTTATTCCCGTTCAAGGATTGAAGAAGTGATGGACAAGCATTTTAAGGTGGCCAAGCGGCATAAGACACCGGTCTATGTCGGTGAATTTGGCGTGAATTCTCGAGGAGGATTGTATGGCGAGGATCGCTGGCTGCGGGATGTGTTGGCCATTTTTAAGTCTTATGGTTTTCATTGGACATACTGGACATATAAGGCCATCAAGAACGCCCAGCATCCCGACGGTCTTTACAGCTATTACGAGAATCCGCCCTGGGTGAATCGGGGAGGTATTTTGACCGGATGGGAAAATTATCATCTGCATTGGCCGCTCTTGAAAGATAAGATTGTCGCGTCTTGGAAAACCGAGCATTTCCGACGGAATGAATGCGTTTGGAATGAACTCAAGCGGGCGTTAGTAAAAAGATGAAGATCACCAGTGTAAGCAATCCGCGGGTCAAGCAGGTGGTGAAACTGCGTTCCGCCCGTTCACGAAAGACCAGCAACTCGACCATCGTCGAAGGCCAGCGGGAAATCGAGACCGCGTTAAAAGCGGGTGTTCCGTTTTTAGATATTTTTTGGTGCCCTTCCCAAGTGACGCTTCCTGATCATTTTCTGGCAGCGCTGTCCAAACAAGGGTGTTCGATTTTTGAAGTGCCTGATGCTGTTTATCAAAAAATGGCTTTTGGCGAACGCAAGGAAGGACTTTTAGGCGTCTGCCGCTGTCCATCTCCATCTGGACTTGACGGGATTGATGGCCGCAAGGAGACGATTGTGGTGATCGAGCGGGTCGAGAAGCCCGGTAACCTCGGCGCTATCCTGCGCACGTGTGACGCGGCAGGAGTCAAGAAAGTGGTCGTTGCTGATCCGGCCACGGATATCTACAATCCGAATGTGATCCGCGCCAGTTTGGGCGCGGTATTTTGCATTCAGATCTTTGTCGCGCGTACCGAAGAAATCATTTCCTATTTTAAAAAACAGAAGGTAAGATTGATCGTCGCTTCACCAGACGGCAAACAGATTCACACCCAAGCTGATTTGACCGGCAAGACCGCGTTGGTGTTAGGAAGTGAAGATGCGGGAGTGAGTTCAGAATGGCTCAAGGCCGCGGACTCAATTGTGCGCGTTCCCATGCGAGGGGCAGTCAATTCTTTGAATGTCGCGACCTGCGCGGCGATTTTGATTTATGAAGCTGTTCGGCAGAGGTGTGAATTGTGAATGGTGAAGAGTGAATGAAGAAAAATTACAACTTTTCCTTTCTCACCGCGGCATCTGTTCCCGTCGCAAGGCCTTAGAGGCAATCAAGCAGGGGAAGGTGACCGTTAACGGTAACGTTGTTCTTGAGCCATCCGCGTTTGTTGATCCAGAAAAGGACCTTGTTCAGTTTGAGAAGCAGAGAATTTCGTCGCAGGGTTATCAATATTTTTTGCTGAACAAACCATCGGGGTTTACGACGACGAAAGCCGATCGGCACGCGGAAAAGACGGTCATGGACCTGCTGCCGCAAGATTTGCAGCATCTTCATCCCGTCGGCCGACTGGATAAAGACACGCAAGGATTATTGATCCTGACGAATGACGGCGATTTGACGTATCAATTGACGCATCCTAAATTTGACGTGGATAAAATTTACGCGGTCAAGGCGCAAGGACGATTGAGCGCGCAGGACAAACAGCGACTGGAAAAAGGGGTGGTGTTGGATGGGAAGAAAACAGCCCCGGCGGAAATTTTACGGATCGCGATTTTGGCCAACTCAACCGAGTTTTTGCTAAAGATTCATGAAGGGCGCAAGCGTCAAATCCGAAGGATGCTTGCAATCTGCGGCCATCAGGTGATATCCTTAACAAGAATCCAGCAAAGCACTCTTAAGTTAGGGGAGCTTAAAAGCGGTCATTATCGGATTTTGACGCAAGAGGAAGTGAATGGATTGAAAAGGCTAAGGTCTCAAGTCTCAAGTCGTAAGCCACTTGAGACTTGCAACTTGTAACTTGTAACTTGTAACTTGCAACTATTTATGATCACCATCACCAACCTATCAAAAGGTTTCACCCAACGGACGTTGTTCAAAGACGTCACTCTGAGCATTTTTCCGAATGAAAAGATCGGGCTCACCGGTCCCAATGGTTCCGGAAAGACCACACTGTTTTCGATCATCCTAGGAGAAATGGAATCTTCCGGCGGTAGCATCCAGATCCAGAAAAATTTGAGCATCGGCTTTCTGCCGCAGGAGGCCAAATTCCATTCGGAGCAGACGGTGTTGCAAGAAGTGACGTCGGGGGATCAACGGATCAAAGATTTGCTCAAGGAAAAAAATGAATTGGAACAGGCCAACAAAGCGGACAGCGGCCGTTACGGGGACATCCTTGAACAATTGGAGCAATTGGGGATTTACGATCTGGAGCATAAAGCGGAAAAGGTCTTAAGCGGTTTGGGTTTCAGTGATAAACAGTTTCATCAGCCGGTTAAGCAGTTGAGCGGCGGATGGCAGATGCGCACCCTTTTAGCTAAGCTTTTGATTTACCCATACGATTTGTTGTTGCTGGATGAACCGACCAACTATTTGGATTTGGCCGCGACCTTGTGGCTCAAGAATTTTTTGAGCGGTTATCAAGGAACGTTTGTCATCATCTCGCACGACAAAGTTTTTTTAAGTGATGTGACCAATTACACGATCCTTCTCGAGAACGGCCAGATGACCAAGGTCAAGGGGAATTATCAGTCCTACGAAGAGCAAAAGGCGGTTGACGAGCGGTCTTTAGAAAAAATGAAAAAGGTGATCGATAAGCGAAGGGACCAGTTGGAACGTTTCACCCAGCGTTTTCATGCCCAGCCCAACCGGGCCTCCGCGGTCCGCAACAAGCGCAAGATGCTTGAGCGTCTTGAAGAGATTGAACTGCCGCAAGAGCGCAAAAGCATTAAGGATTTTGAATTTCCAGTGGCCCAGGAGAGCGGTTATACGGTTGTGACCTGCAGTCAGATCAGCAAGCGGTATGGTGAGAAAAAGATTTATCAGAATTTGGATTTGGAGATCACCCGTCGACAAAAGGTTTGCTTGGTGGGGCCGAACGGCGCCGGGAAATCCACACTTTTAAAGATGTTGGCCGGGGTTTTACCACCCGATGAGGGCAGCATCAAATTGGGCCATCAGGTGACCCAGGGCTATTTTTCACAGACGCGGCTTGACGTTCTTAATCCCAACCGGACGGTCTTGGAAGAATTGGCCAGCGCGGTGCAGGGGAGTCTCCCGACGGTCAAGCTGCGTTCGCTGTTAGGGCTCTTCAATTTTCATGGCGAAGATGTCTTCAAATCGGTGCAGGTCCTTTCCGGGGGCGAAAAGAGCCGTCTGATCCTGGCCAAACTTTTGGTCAGTCCGCCAAATTTCATTTTGCTCGACGAGCCCACAACCCATCTTGATCTCGACGGGGTCGGGGCCTTGACCAGGGCTTTTAAAGAGTACCAAGGGACGCTCTGTTTCATCAGCCACGATCTTTTTTTTATCGGCGAGGTGGCCGACACCATGATGGAGGTCGATCAAGGAGAAATCAAAAATTATCCAGGCGGACTCAGTTACTATTTGCTCAAGAAGAGTCAGGGAGAGACCTTGGGGTCGCGGGCCGAACAAAAGGTGAAAGAAGAAAGACAAGAGCAGAAACGTGAAGCGAAAAAGGCCTGGGAGTCGCAGAATTCAAGGCATGAGGAATTGGAAAATCAACATCGTGCGGCGTTGCAACGGTTAAAAAATATCAAAATTGAAATCCAGGAATTTGAAAAAATAAAGAAAGAGTTGGAGACCGAGAGTTATGTCAAATCCCGGGTCCTGGCGAACTCTTATGGGAAGGACCCGGAAACAATCAGAGAGTACGGGCGGCGCTTGAAGGAAATCCCTAAACAACTGAGAGCGATCGAGACAAAGATCAGCGGTTTGTTTCAAGAGCGGGATCAAATCAGCAAAACTTAACTTTTCTGGCTGAAAGCAAATGGATATGATGGAGAACAGGAGGCAACATTGAGAACGTATTTTTTGATCGCCGCGGCCTTGATGATGACCTTGACCGGTTGCGCCAAATTGGAACATTTGGACCAACTGTTGATTATCAAGGACTATTCCGCGAGTAAAGACCTTCAGAGAAAAGAGGTTAACACCCAAAATAAGAATTTTGAGAAGTTATTAGCTTCTCTTCAAGAAGGAAATTTTTCGCAGCGGTTCTCGAATAAGAAGAAAATCAAAGAGGAATTCGGTGCTCCGGTCATTTCCCGTGGCGAAGAGCGTAATGGCAAAGAATATGAAGTGTGGTTGTACCGCTATCCTACCCGCTACAATGACTCACCAAAAGTCTATTTCTATTTCGATCAAGAAGGACAATTGAAGGACCTTGTTCAATATCAAGCACCTTAAAAGTTTTTCCAAAAGTTATTCACAGAAGACGGTCCCGCTGGTGTATGAAAGGCTTTTGCAAAAATTCGGCCCGCAGCATTGGTGGCCTGGAGAGACGCGCTTTGAAGTGATCGTCGGTGCGATTTTGACGCAAAACACCAATTGGGGGAATGTGCAGAAGGCGATCGTGCAATTGAAAAAGAATCGGGTCTTGACCCCGTTGGGCATGAAGGCGGTTTCGGAGCGACGGTTGTCAACCTTGATCAAGCCATCCGGTTACTTTAATGTCAAAGCGAAACGATTGAAAAATTTTATTCAATTTCTATTTAAGGATTACGATGGAGATATGAATAAAATGGCCAAGCAACCTTGGACGGTCTTACGTCTGGAACTCTTGAACGTTAACGGCATTGGTCCGGAAACCGCGGATTCGATCCTCTTATACGTCTTTGACAAACCGGTTTTTGTGGTCGACGCGTACACCAAACGGATTTTTTCGCGGCTCGGTTTGGTTAAAAAAGACGTGGAGTATCCGGTCCTGCAGGAGTTGTTTACACGGAACCTCACATCTGCTGTGGCCATGTTCAACGAATATCACGCGCTGCTCGTCAGACTGGGGAAGGAACATTGCCGGCCGCGGCCCCGCTGTTTTCGCTGTCCACTCGATCAAATCTGCTGTAAAATTTTGTAAGATGCGGCCAGTATCTTTACAAAGTCTCGTTGCATCGATATAATGGACAACATCAATCAAAAAAAGGTGGCCCTTAATGTTGATCGTATTGTGTGTCCTGATTGTCATTGATTTGATTTTTGTCGCAGTGTTGCTCATGCGGCAAAATCAGCTTCATGGGCAGATCAGTGGATTTGAGAAAACGCAGCTCCGGTTGGATGACCTGATCCGCGACGAGACCGCGAAAAACCGCAATGAGTTATCAGCGAGCCTTAAAAATTCTAATGAGTCCATGCTGTCGTTGACCAAGATCAACGAAGAAAAATTGGAAAAGATCCGCGACGTAGTCGAGAAACGTCTGGAGTCCCTTCAGCAAGACAATAGTCAAAAACTGGAACGCATGCGTGAGACCGTGGATGAAAAACTGCATGCCACATTAGAGAAGCGCCTTGGCGAATCTTTTCAGATGGTCAGCGACCGTCTGGAAAAAGTGCACCAGGGTTTGGGCGAGATGCAGAACCTGGCCTCGGGTGTTGGCGATTTAAAAAAAGTTTTGTCAAACGTTAAGACCCGTGGGATTTTAGGTGAAATTCAGCTTGGGAATCTCTTGGAACAGATTTTGACGGTCGAACAATACGAACGTAACATCCCTACGAAAAAAGGAAGCAGGGACCCGGTTGAATTCGCGATCAAACTTCCTGGGAATGATAATGGCAGTGTTTATCTGCCGATCGACGTGAAATTTCCAACCGAAGATTACGAGCGTCTGCAATTGGCCCAGGATTTGGCTGATCTACCGGCGATCGAGGACGCGACAAAGGCCATTGAAGTGCGTTTGAAGCATGAGGCCAAGAACATTCGTGACAAATATCTTGATCCCCCGCACACAACCGATTTTGGAATTCTATTTCTGCCGACGGAAGGGTTGTATGCCGAGGTGCTGCGCCGTCCAGGGTTATGGGACTTTCTGCGTAAAGAATACCGGGTGATTTTGACCGGCCCGACGACGATCACAGCACTTTTGAACAGTTTGCAGATGGGATTTCGAACGTTGGCCGTTGAAAAAAGGGCCAGTGAGGTCTGGAATCTTTTGGGGAAAGTCAGGACCGAGTTTGGATTATTTGGAGCAATTTTGGATAAAACGCAAAAGAAATTGCAGGAAGCCAGTAACCATATTGAAGACGCGGCTAGCAAATCTCGCACTATTGAGAAAAAGTTATCGAATGTTCAGAACCTGCCCGTCCAAGAACAGACCGAGTTGATCGAGAATTAGTTGCCAATGAAACTATTTGAGCCGTTTTTTCCGCATAACGTGCAATGCCATTTTTCTGACCGTACTCAGGATTTTCGAGCGCAGGGGACAGCAGAGATGATTAAAGCACAGCAATATTTTTTACGCTCTTGTTTCCCAACGGGTACTATGAAGTCGCCGCTGCAAATTCGTCAGGTCCATGGGGACAATGTCGTCGTCATTGGCAATGAAGCTGAAAAGAAGAGTTATCAGCAAACTGAAGCGGATGGCCTGGTGACCAATCAGGCTGATACGGGCCTATTGATCCGCACGGCGGACTGCCTTTCAGTTTTTTTATACGATCCTCGTCGACGGAGCATGGGGCTGATCCATGCCGGGTGGCGAGGCAGTCAAAAGAAAATTGTTCCAAAAGCTTGTCGGATTCTTCATGAGCATTGGGGCGCGGATTTGCAAGAATTGAAAGTTGGTTTTGGGCCGGCCATTCGATCGTGCTGCTATGAAGTTGGCGAGGAATTCCAACAAATTTTTCCCAAGGCCTTTCAAAAAAGGGCGCAGCGGATTTTTTTGGATTTGATCAAAGTTAATCGGGAGCAGTTGTTGGAATTGGGAGTTACAAAGGAAAATATCAATGATTGCCAATGCTGCACCTGTTGTGACCCGCGGTTTTTTTCCTATCGTAGAGAAGGAGCAAAGGCCGGACGACACGCGTCACTCATGTTCTTCAGCTGAGATTCCAACCCCGTAGGTCTACCTACGGGGTTGGAGAGCTGGGGGGAGAATAATGCCATTGAAAAATGTGTCAGCTCGGGTATAATGAAAATTCAAAGCAGGTAAGAGGATTATGAATACCGATAACATTGTCATATTGGTCACTGCCAAAGATAAAACCGAGGCGCAAAAAATCGCGCGAGGGCTTTTAGCGAAGAAATTGATCGCCTGCGCGAATATTCTCGACGGAGTACAATCGTTGTTTTGGTGGGAAGGTAAAATTGATGATGCCAACGAAACCCTACTCGTTTTAAAAAGCCGATCAGAACATCTGAAAGAAGTCACCGCCGCTGTTAAGGAACTGCATAGTTATCAAGTCCCGGAGGTGATTGCCCTGTCGATTTTGGGAGGGAATCAAGATTATTTGAACTGGATCAAGGAGTCGGTGAAATGATCAACACTGTCAAAAAGATTTTTTGTTTGCTGCTATTCAGCTTATTTTTCGGTTTTACTTCTGCACCGGCCCAGGCGCAATCTTTCTTTGAAGAAAATCAGATGACGGGACAGCAAAGCCCGGATTTTACACTCAAGATGCTTAAGCAAGAAACTTCGAGTTTGAAGGATTTTCGACAAGGGAAGCCGGTCATTGTTTTTTTTTGGGCGACCTGGTGTCCGCACTGCCGAGAACAATTGAAGCTATTGAGCGAGCAGGCAAAAGCGATTGAAAAAAAGGGGATTAAGGTCGCCCTGGTTGATTTGGAAGAACCCGCGGAGACAGTTGAGGCTTATAAGCAGCGGTATAACGTTCCTTTTGCTATTTTTTTGGATGACGAGGGTAAGGTGGCGGAGCAGTACTCGATCATCGGTGTCCCCACTTTTTTTTTCATTGATCAGGCCGGAATCATCCAAGGGATGGAACACGCTTTTCCGGAAGACTATGAAAAAATCTTCGTTGGACCGGCCAAATCTTAAGGCGCTGGATTCTGAGCGTCCGGGATATTGTTTTCCAGATGGGAATTGATCCGCAGTAAGGTTAGAAATTCATTAAAGACTTTGGTTTTCTTTTCTTCCAATAGAGTTTTTGTAAATTCCTCTTTCCCTTTATTGAAATCCTCCTCGGAAACCAATTCTTTGTGGTCAAGGTGTTGAATGCATTGCCCCTGTCCAAGTTCAACGACCGAACTCAAAGGCTGATTTTCAGTCAGTTTGAAAGCGGACTCCTTAAAGGTCTTGGATTCGCCCAGGTCCGGCAGATATTGCTCACGCGTAAAAAGCGGAGTTTGTTTGACGACCAATTTTTTTTGTTTAGCGATTTCCACAAAATCCGGGATTTTATATTTCGCGGATTCGTCTTTGATGGATTGCAGGATTTCTTCAGCCTTGACCTTGGCCAGTTCTTGGGCTTTGTATTTGATCCAAGTTTCCTTGACGGTGTCCTTGGCGTCTTCATATTCCGGAATGATGGAATCCCGTCTTTCCTGAATCCAGACGATGTGATAGCCGTCAGCGGTCTCAATAGGATCGCTGACGTCATTGTTTCTCATCTGAAAGATCTTGAAGATCGCCGGAAACGGCCAGCCGTATTTGAGGGCGGGTTTTTCCTGACTGAAAAATCCAGTTGTTTCAATGGTCAGATTTTGCTCTTTAGCGGCTTGCTCAAAACTTTTGCTTTTTCGCAAGATGTCGGCGATCAGTTCGGCACGGGCCAAGGCCGCGGATTTTTCGATGTGTTTGGCGAAATCAAAGCGGATGAACGCCACATTGATCATTGGTGGTAGGGCAAATTCATTTCGATGCGCCAGATAATATTCTTGGGCCGCGGTTTCGTCAAATGTGACCTGGTTTAGAAATTGATCGGCATTGATGAGAACATAGCTGACTTGGACTTTTTCGTTTTGCTCCTGATAGGCCTTAAGGGCTTCTTCATCGGTTAAGGAAACGTTGGCGGTCTTTTGTTTTAAAAGTTTTTGGATTTTAAGCGAGTCACGAGTGCTTTCTTCAAAGACTGTCGGTGCGATGTTGAAGATGTGTTTGAGGATCACTTCGTAAAGCTGTTCGTCAAATTTTTCATTGCGTTTGAAGAAGGAATAGGATTCGATGGTCTTGATCAATTCTTCGTCGGAGACTTTGATCCTTAAACGCTTGACCTCGTGCAAGAGAATGATCCGGTCCCAGGTCTCGGAGTTCAAATTCAGAAAGTTTTTGATTTCTTTAAAATTCTGGCCGTAAAGCATCATGGCCTGGATTTCAGTTTGTTTGGCTGTTCGCTGGTAGTCATCGATGGAAACCTTTTGATTGAAAATTTTTCCGGCCGATTGGCCAAGTTTATTTTGACTCAAACGATAGCTCTGTCCAAAAAGACCAAAAGAAATGATGATCAGGACGGCAATCACCCAAAGGATCCTTTTCATGACCCCTTTTTTTCGCAAGATTTTTAGCATCGATTTCCCTTTTCATGGTTGGTTGTGCTTTATAAAGTGAGCCATTATAGCGTCTTGCCGTTTTTTTGACAAGGGA
>JAHFFT010000083.1 GCA_023247795.1 Candidatus Omnitrophota bacterium | reverse complement strand
GGAACAATTTGCGATAACCCTTCCGAAAAACTAAAGATTTCCGAAAAAATTTTATGACCAATATCATAAACACCTTTCAACGCGAATAAAAAGATGTAGGAAATGACATAGGCCAGCATGCCGTTACAAATCAAAGGATACAATTTACCCAAATTTTCGAGTTCCGTCCAAAAACTGACGGTCAAGGCATAAACAGCAGGCAGCAATAAAATTCCGACCAAAAATTTAATAATCGAAAGTATTCCTTGCCCCATTTCCCTCTCCTTTTAAGTCCGGCTGATTTTTTCTTTGCCCCCCATAAAGGGGCGCAAGACCTTGGGAATGACAACGTCTCCGGCGCTGGTCTGATAATTCTCTAAAATAGCGACAAATGTTCTTGCCAAGGCCAAACCAGAACCATTGAGCGTATGCAGATAATTCGGTTTCTTCATATTTTTGCCTTTATAACGGATTTGGCATCGACGGGCTTGAAAATCTTCGAAATTGGAACAACTGGAAACTTCCAGCCATTGCTTAACGCCCGGGGCATAAACTTCCAGATCGTAACATTTCGCCGCGGCAAAACTCAGATCACCGGTCGCCAATTCGATCACCCGATAAGGCAATTCCAGCAATTGTAAAATCTTCTCGGCATTGGCGACCAACGTCTCCAATTCGGCGTAAGAATCCTCGGGCTTAACAAATTTGACCAGTTCGACTTTATCAAACTGATGCACGCGAATGAGCCCCCGGGTCTCCTTACCATAAGAACCCGCTTCTTTGCGAAAACATGCGGTGTAACCCGTGTAGTAAATCGGCAGGTCTTCCTCTTTTAAAATTTCGTCGCGAAAAATATTGGTGATGGGCACTTCCGCGGTCGGGATCAGATACAAATCTTCTCCTTCCACACGATACATATCATCTTTCATCTTCGGTAACTGACCAGTGCCGGTCATCGACGCGGTATTCACCAGATATGGCGGAAAAACTTCCCGATATCCATGTTCACGGGTATGGACATCCAACATAAAATTGAACAAAGCGCGTTCCAACCGCGCCCCTTCATTTTTGTAAAGCATAAAATTCGCGCCACTGATCTTTGCCCCACGCTTAAAATCAATGATGTCCAACCATTCGGCCAGTTGGATATGGTCCTTCACGACAAAATCAAAGGCCTTGGCTTCCTTCCAGCTACGGACAACCTTATTTTTTTCAACACCACCGACCGGGACACTCTCATGCGCAACATTGGGGATTCCCAAAAGCAAAGTTTCTAACTTGGCTTCGCATTCTTTGATCTGCGGCTCAAGCACATCGACCTGCTTTGAAATTTCTTTCATGGCCGCGATTTTTTCTTTCGAATCTTTTTTTTCTTTGATCATACGACTGATCTCATCATTTGCCGCGTTCTGCTTAGCGCGCAATTCATCAATCTTAACGAGCAAGTTCCGTCGATGTTGATCAAGATCAAGCAGGCGGACCAAATCGACTTGCGCCTTTTTGGCATGTAAAGTTTGCTTTATTTTTTCCGGATTTTCACGGATGAATTTGATGTCTAACATGGGTTACCTTTTGATTGTTCGATCATAAACGCGCGGATCCCTGATTCCTCATTAATTCAGTAAGATTATACGTGCGAAAAGGGATTGTTGCAATTTTTTCGGTTGGAATATTTTTGATCAGGAAACCGAGGATGTTTCCTGTTCTTGAAAAGTCAACTCCATCTGGTGGATCAAACTGGAGGCATTCAAAGGTTTGGCCAGGTAATAATCAGCGCCCACCTCATAACAATCGATCACATGATCCGGCGTGTCTTTTCCGGTGAGAAAGATGATCGGAATACTTTTTGTTTTCGCGTTATTTTTGAGTGCCTGGCAGACGTCTTTGCCCGAAATCCCCGGTAGTTTGAAATCAAGCAGGACCAAATCCGGCTTTTCTTCCTTAGCGATCTTCAAACCGCTTTCGCCGTCTTCGGCCAGCAAAGGTATCCAACCTTTTCGTCTTAGAATGGAGACAATCAGAGCCTGGTCGACCTTGCTGTCCTCAACAACTAAAATTGTTTTTCTATTCCGGCTACGCGATGACTCGGTGGTCTTAAAAAATGCATCCTTGATTTTCTTAAACCACATGACTGAGCTTCTCCAATTAAATGGATATTCGATATTTTCGAAACGCTGTTATTATAGCAAAAGCCATTTGAAAGTCATGTTTAAGTTGATAAATCCTCTTTCCGTCTTCTTCCTTTCAATCCGAGCAACAAAAGACCTCTCCCGGTGAGCAGAACCGTTGTTGGTTCCGGAACCAGCGCCCCGGTGTTGACCGCAACAAGCCGGCCTGGGGAATAAGTGGCGTTTTCATATCCAGGTAAACTCGAATGCAAAACAAAAGCCCCGCTCTTTTCTTGTGGGAATCGTTCGAGCGATTGATCATGTCCGCCTTCGCTGCCATAAATGACCTGATCAATCTCGGCATTTTGATGATCGAAAAAAGTGACGCCTCGACGGAAAAATTCGAAAAAGCACTTAAAAATAGAAGTGCTGAAAATATGCAAAAAATCTTCATGCCCGCTCCTTGTTATCGATTCCAATGCTGTGTGGGGAATGAAATGGGGAACGATGCCTACTGACTTACAGAAAAATTATGGAACTTGATTGCGGTGGGGG
>JAHFFT010000065.1 GCA_023247795.1 Candidatus Omnitrophota bacterium | reverse complement strand
TTTTCATTTTTTTATAGAAAACCACCTTTCAGTTTGATAGATATTTTTGTTGACGAGCCAATAGCGTTTCATCAATTGTATAAGCAAAGAAAAAGGGTTAAGGTCGAGGGCACCATCATTCCACTTGTTTCAATAGATCATTTGAAGAGACTGAAGCGGATGGCGGGAAGACATCAGGACTTAATTGATATTGTTCAATTGGATGAAATAAAGAAATTGAGAAAGAAATGAAAATACGAAAAGGCCATCATATCCCGGTGTATGAGCACCTTGAACATTATGTGAGAAAAACAACGTACACTCAGCGTTTGCAGTGGCTGGAAGAAGCCAATGAGTTTGTTCGTTCTTTAAAAAAGAAAAAAGTCATCAAGTCATAGTCATTCTTTCCCAAGCAGATTTAGCTATGGGGGTGAAGGGTCTCGACTTGCGTGAACCAAGTAAAGGTGGCATGCCGAGGACGCCTGGTTGGCCTCGTTAAATATCCGGGCAGAACACAAACGGCAATAATCCGTTAATGTTCAGTACTGTTCAACTCGCTTTTGAGCAATCAGAAGCTCCGGTTGAGCACGTACTACAACCAGTCCTTAATTAAAAATTAATTAAGGCCCTCTTGCGGGTGAGGCCTGCGGGCTTGTAAGAGGACGATTTAGCAGGCTAGCTGCATTCAAGCCTTTGGGATTGCGGCGAAACTTAAGAAGGCTAGTCCGTTCAAATCCTGTTTGCCGGAGTTGGGCGGATGAAAATAAAAGACAAACTACGCATGTAGAAGCCTCTATGAGGCACGTCAAGGACCGGGGTTCGATTCCCCGCACCTCCACCAATTTATTTTTTTAACTCGGCGGTCGCGGTGACCGTCATTTTTTATGCGCACGATTGTCCTTTTGTTCATCTCCAATATTTTTATGACGTTTGCCTGGTACGGACATTTGAAGTATAAGTCCGCGCCTTTGCTGACGGTGATTTTTTTAAGCTGGCTGATCGCCTTTTTTGAATACTGTTTCCAGGTGCCGGCCAATCGTTGGGGACACGGCACGTTCAGCGCGCCGCAGTTAAAGACGATCCAGGAAATCATCACGTTGCTGGTCTTTTGCGTGTTTTCATTTTTTTATCTCAAAGAACCTTTGAAATGGAATCACGCGCTCGGATTTGTTTTCATTGTCTTGGCCGCGTTTTTTATTTTTAAAAAATGATCGAGAGCGTCGCCCACCATGTCGTTAGCAAACCAATCCATTGGCAAAAAGTTGAGTCGGCTTTTTGAGACCATTGATCGAGAAGTCCTCGAGTTTCAAAAGGCCTCGGGGTTGTCATGCGCTCAGGGCTGCGGAAAGTGCTGCTTGAGTCCAACGGTGGAAACAACACCGGTTGAGATGTCATTGATTGTTCAAGATTTGCTTGAAAACGGTGAATTTGAGTCCTATTATAGAAAAGCTGAAAAGGCGGATTTTAAAGGTCCGTGTGTTTTTTACAAGGCTGATCCACTATTTCCAGATAAAGGACGTTGCGCCGTTTATCCATTTCGCCCGTCGGTGTGCCGGCTTTTTGGTTTCGCGGCAACGACCGACAAACATGATCGCCCGCAGCTTTTGACCTGCAAAGTGATCAAAGAGAAACAGCCCCAGGCCGTTGTTAGGGCTCAGGAAGCAATTGATCGAAATCATCCGGTTCCGATCATGAGAAAATTTGCCGGCAGGATGATTCAGATTGATCCTTTGTCCAGCGATAAATCGGTCCCGATCAATACCGCTTTTAAAATCGATTTAGAAAAGATTTTTTTGAATGGTAAATTCCGAGGAGAATATGCAGACCGAGTCGTTCCAAATCATCAACAATAAAGTGATCATCCACATTCACGCGCGCATCTGTGAAACGCCGGAGGACATTGTCAAAAGTCCTTTGTTTGCGGAAATCATCACCAGGGCGGTGAAAAAGCTCGAGAAACGTCATTCGATCCTTTTACAGGTTTTCCCCAAGAAGAGCGTTTCAAAAAACAATATCAAAAATTTGATTAAGACCATCGAACTGTTGGCCAAAATGGAAGCTTCTTTGGTTTTGAGTGTGGTGCCGGAAGCAAAAATCCATTTGAAAGATCCTGCTTTGCTCAATGAGTTCATTGAGTATGTTTATAATTTTTGGCGAAGTTTTGATCGGTTCCTGATTTCTGATTCTAAGGGGAGGCATCTGGACAAACATCCCTATACGACCTTCAATACGACCATTGGCCAGTTGACCAATTTGGTGAGAGGGATGTACCGTGATATTCAGGAGAACATCACCGGCCGTCATCCGCGGATTTATCGTCAGGTCGCTGCTGGCGCGGAAGTTTCTTCCATTGCCGTCAATGCCACTTTCCCCCTCGAGAAAGAACCTTATTCGCAGTTGAGCAAGATCCCTGTGATTCGTCAGATTTTGATTTATCCGCCGCTCATCTTGAATCCACCGATCAATAAGCGTTCAGGCACGTTTGAACCTGTTGACGTTAATCCATTGTCTTTGTTTGAAATGAACTCCCGCGATTGGCTGTGTTATCCGGCTAAGGTGGGAACGCTGACGATCTGGATGTATTTTCATAATCGGTTTTCCGAATTGGGGCATTCGCTGTGCAACCTATTTCAATTGGCGGAAGATGAAGACCTGAAACAAAAACCCGACGCGATCATGGCTTTTGGCGTGCCGCAAAAGGTCCTATCAAAATTTGGCAATTGGCCAACGGTTTTTTATGATGATGAAAAAAATGGAGTTCTCGTCGGCGCGATTCCGGACAGTGATGATTTTGGCTATTTTGGTTATCTGAAGAAGATGTCATTGACGCTGCATAACGTGATTATGATGAAGCGGGGACGAATGCCGTTTCATGGAGCGCTTTTACGTTTGATCTTAAAGGGAAATGTGTCGCGGACATTGCTTTTTATCGGCGATACCGGTGCCGGTAAATCGGAAACATTGGAGGCCTTGAGGAGTTTGGGTGAGGAGGAAATCCAAGACCTGATCATCATTGCCGACGATATGGGGTCGCTCGAGATCAATGCTAAAAAGCAGATCATCGGCTATGGAACTGAGATAGGTGCCTTTTTAAGATTGGATGATCTTAAGCCGGGTTACGCTTTAGGGCAAATTGATCGAGCCATCATCATGAGTCCTAATCAAACGAACGCTCGGATCATCTTGCCGGTCGCGACCCACGAAATTGTTACGATGGGGCACAAAGTGGATTTTGTTTTTTATGCCAATAATTACGAAGAGATTGATCGCGATCATCCCCTGATCGAACGATTTTCCTCGCCGGAAAAGGCCCTTGATGTCTTCCGCGAAGGAACGGTGATGAGCAAGGGAACGACCACCTCAACGGGGATCGTTCATTCTTATTTCGCCAATGTTTTCGGCCCTGTTCAGTTCAAAGATTTGCACGAGCCGCTGGCCAAAAAGTTCTTCAGTGCCTTTTTCAAACAGAAGATATTTGTCGGTCAGATCCGGACCCGTTTGGGTCTGAAAGGCTGGGAGCAAGATGGGCCGCAAGAAGCGTCGAAAGAACTACTCAAATTGATTTTATCTGAAAAAAAATCTTAATCCATTTATGAAATCACCATTCCTCATACCATTTTTATTTGCCGTAGGACTGTTTCTTAATGGCTGTGAAACAGTTATGACGGGCCCGTCCCATCTACCAGGCGAAACAGTGATTGATGCCCGAGGTGAAAAAGAGGTGCTGGATGATATCCGCTGGCTTGACCGTGCCGCCAATAAAAAGGATTGTCCACAGATTGTTAAGGATACCAAACGCGCCGGCAAAGAATGGGACACGATCATCGAGCATTGGTGGGTGGACAGCTGTGGGGTTATCACTGAATATAAGATTCGGATCGCACCGCTGGGCGGTGGCATGAAATACACTGTTACTTTTCCGTCGGCGGCTGAATAGAAATTTGAGACCAGGTAACGAACCGTTTTATGAACAATGCTGCTTATCCCATTCCCGTCCTTAATCTAGCTTTATCGTTCATTCCCTGTTTGGTGGTGATCGTGATTTACATCCGTTGGGCGCTTAAGGCGCAGACGGTTGTGCTTGCCCTAATCCGCATGGTTATTCAACTGATTTTGGTCGGTTTTGCGCTGAACGCCATTTTTTTGCAGGAAAATGTTTTTGTGATATCGATGGTTGTTCTGGTCATGCTTGCCATTTCAGCGTGGATTGCCTTGCGTCCGCTGGCAGAGTCGAGAAAAGTCCTTTATCGAAAGACGCTGATGGCGTTATTGCTCGGTGGAGTGCCGGTGTTGCTTTTGGTGACCAAATGTGTGATCCATCTGGACCCGTGGTATTTTTCTCGCTTTATGATCCCTTTGGCAGGAATGATTTTTGCCAATAACATGAACAGCGTCAGTTTATGCGCCGAACGTTTTTTTTCTGAGCGGCAAAGGGGAGTGGATTATGTGCAAGCCCGTAATGCCGCTTATAACGCCGCACTTCTGCCATTGCTCAATTCGTTGTTTGCCGTCGGGCTGGTTTCGCTTCCCGGGATGATGACTGGGCAAATCCTTTCTGGGGTATCGCCGCTTTCCGCCGTGCGTTACCAGATTGTGGTCATGAGCATGCTTTTCGGGTCATCGGGGATCTGTGCCGCGGCCTATTTATTTTTAAACCGGAAATGACCATCGCGACAGGTCAAAAGGAATGATTTATGAGAATTCTCGTCGTTGAAGATGAAAAAAAGATCGTAAATTTGATCAAGCGAGGTTTGCGTGAGCAAGGATACGCGGTTGATGTGGTCCATACTGGACAAGATGGGCTGTTTCAGGCGCAAGAGATTCCGTATGATCTTCTGGTCCTTGACATCATGCTTCCCGGTAAGGACGGGCTGATGGTCTGTCGTGAGCTGCGAAAGAAAAATATCAACACGCCCATTTTATTTTTAACGGCGCGCGATGAGGTCGATGATAAAATCCAAGGGTTGAATTTTGGGGCGGATGATTACCTGACAAAGCCTTTTGCGTTTGGCGAATTCTTAGCACGAGTGAGGGCGCTGTTGAGACGTGGAAAAGAAAAGAAAACAAACCAATTGAAAGTGGCTGATTTGGAATTGGATCAATTGACCCGGAAGGTGACCAGGGCCGGAAAAGAGATTGAGTTGACTGCTACGGAATACGCTCTTCTTGAATATTTGATGCTCAACGCCAACCAGGTCGTCACCCGCACCATGATCTCCGAGCATGTTTGGAATGATGATTTTGACAGCTTTTCAAATGTCATCAATGTCTACGTCAATTATTTGCGTAAGAAGATCGATGAGAATTTTGAGCATAAGTTGATCCATTCCGTTAGGGGAACGGGATATCGTTTGAAGGGCTAACAGTGCGTATCAATTCGATCAAGTTTAAGACCAATATCCTTTTTACGATCATCCTCCTGATCATTCTGACGGTTTATAACACCATCCTGTTTTATTCCGCACAACACATCCTTTATCACAGCGTCGATGACAACCTCAAGATCAAGGCTAAGGAGATTGTTCAGATCCTGCACGCTTACCAGGAATTGGACGATCAAGAAAGTTCATCAAATAATCTTCTCCAAAGATTTCTTAATTTTCAAGAAGGCGTCGTAACCAAGCGCATGATCATCGATGATCTTTGGCGTTCCGACGTGGAGGCCTTGAATCTGAAACAAGATTTTATTCAGGTCTTGGATTTGAAGGGACAGGTCGTGCTGCATTCGGCGGATTTCAATGAAAGTGTTTTTGCGCTGTTTCAAGGGCAAGCCCATTTTGCTAAGGACCGTGAATTTTTGCAGGATGCGAAAAGTGGCTCGTATCATTTGCGTGTCATCAACCATCCTTTTAAGATCGATGAACAGTACTCGGGGATCATCCAAATCGGAACTCCGTTGAAAGATGTTGATAAGATCATTAAGAAGTTGCTGCTGTTCATTTTTGCCAGCGAGGTCTTCATTTTATTGATGACCAGTTTTCTCGGTGGCGTCTTTGTGCGTCGGATCCTTCAGCCGGTTACCGAAGTGGTCAAAGCGGCTAGTCACATCACCTCAAAAGACCTGACCGTCAGGATCCAACAACGGGATTTTGACGCCGAAATGAAACGTCTGATCGAGGCGTTCAACATGATGATCGGCCGTCTGGAAAAATCTTTTGGTCATATCAGCGAGTTCAGTTCGCACGTCGCGCATGAACTTAAGACTCCGTTAGCCATTATCAAAGGCGAACTCGAGTTAGCGCTGGATCAAAATCAGATTGGTCCCGAGCAAAAGGATGTGATTGAGGATTGTTTGCAAGAAATTGATCGCATGGTCAAGATCATCCAAGACCTTTTGCTGCTGGCCAAACTTGATTATAATCCAGAAGTTTTTCATTTTAGGGAGTTTGATTTCAATGAATTTTTTAATGAGATTGTCGAGCAAGGCAAACTTCTGGCGGCGTCCCAAGACATTCAGCTTGAGGTTGAGCCTTTGGGAGGGGCACAGCAAAAACTCGTCGGAGATAAAATTCATTTGAGACGGTTGTTTCATAATATCATCAATAATGCCATCAAATTCACTCCGGCGAAGGGAAAGATCATGATTTTTTTATCAGAAGATAAGAATTTTCTCAGCGTTAAGATCAAAGATACCGGAATCGGTATTTCAGAGGAGAATTTGCCTAAAATTTTTGAAAAGTTTTTTCGGGTTTATCCTGAGGGGCGGCAATTTGAACAGGGGAGCGGATTAGGATTGAGCATTGCCCTTTCCATAGCCAATGCCCATCAAGGTGATATTCAGGTTGAAAGTCATCTGCAGCAAGGAACGGTTTTTACCGTCAGTCTTCCCATAAAAAATTCCTTTTCGTAAAAGCTGATTAGATTCCGCTGGGAATAAGAAAATTTTAATCCTATTTTAACCCTTCCTTAATTTCTGCTTTGCTATCCTTTTAGGAAATATCGAACATAACATCAAGTGAGGAGAGAAGTCATGAAGACGATCCTGATTGTGGATGACGAGGCCCGTATTCGAACAATTTACACGAAACTTTTAGAAAGGAGAGGCTATTTGATTTTAAACGCGGAAAACGCGGTGAAAGCCAGGGAAATGATCATAAACCATGATTTGGACTTAATACTGCTGGACGTCAATTTGGGAGATGTCGATGGGACAGATTTATACGAAGTTGCTGCTATGTTTCATCCCGCCATAAAAGTTATTGTCACCAGTGTGTACCCTTTATCTGATCAGAAAAGGTTGATCCCGAAGGCGGTCGGATATTACGATAAATCGGAACGGGTTGGTTTTTTATTGGAAAAAATCGATACGGTATTAAGGAAGCGCGAGTCAGCAGACCGCGCCAAGACTGTACTGGTCATTGATGATGATCCGAAGGAGCGATTTTTGTTTCATAAGGTGTTGGAGAAGGAGGGATATCATTCGATCGAGATCGGCGATAATTTTGATGTTTTTAAAATTTTGGCTAAGCAGGCGGACGAAATCGATTTGATCGTTCTTGATTTGGCCATGCCCTGCACCAGTGGGGTCGATTTTTTTGAAATCATTAAGGCGAAATACCCAAAGAAGAAGGTCCTTATTTCCAGTCATTTCCCGATCACGGAACAGGAATTTCAAATTTTTGATGCCGATGATTATTTTGATAAAACTCAAGGGTATCGGGTGTTCGCCCAAAAGGTCCATCAACTGATGAATTCACAAGAAAAGGAAGGAGCTCGTCTATGAGAAAAAAAGTATTGAGGATTTTTAGTGTGGGTTTGATTTTGTTAGGAGCATTTTTACGTTTTAACTCAGCGGCCATGGCTGCTAACG
This sequence comes from Candidatus Omnitrophota bacterium, assembly GCA_023247795.1. GTDB lineage: Bacteria > Omnitrophota > Gorgyraeia > Zapsychrales > JANLHA01 > JAHFFS01. The sequence goes on along the minus strand of JAHFFT010000065.1, from coordinate 248 downwards.
ACGAGACCCAGAGTCTCAATATGGAAGTTCAGCAATTGAAACAGCAGGTCAAAGAACTTGAAAATAAATTGAGCCAGCAGCAGAGTTCAGGGCAAGCTGTGAATCAATCCCAATTTTTAGATACCTGGAACCCTTTTTCTGAGATGGAACGGATGCACAATGAAATGAATCGGATGATGCAGAATTCGTTCAATCAAAATAGCTCGAGCGGGAAAGGGGTTTTTAACAGCAATGTTTCCTATGATGAC
>JAHFFT010000009.1 GCA_023247795.1 Candidatus Omnitrophota bacterium | reverse complement strand
GATTGAAAGAAATTTGTTTCCTTTTCTTCCGCATTGATGAAAATAGCCGGCCCGAGGATAAGACCGCAGGTGATGAGAAAAATTGTTTTATTGCCCGGCATCGTGCTTTGTTTTCTTAAAATTGATCAAAGAAATTCCCAATTGAACATCAATGGGGTTTTTGATTTCGTTTTCCATCGGGACCTCTGGCTGAGATCGCCTGTTTCCCCCCCCGGGCCCGACGCGGCAGGTCAGCAAATCAATTCGAATGTTTAAAGGGGATGTTTCAATGTCATGAATAAAAAGCCACAAGTTTTTATAGTCTTGGATCGTAACGTTCAAATTGAGGGAGCTGGCGTCATAAAGTTTCATCTCTTGGCGTTTGGTCGGGGCAAAGGACTTGATTTGGATATTGCGTTTGTCCGCGAAATCGGTCAATTTGTTCATGAAATCTTCATCGTTGACGGTGGGAGGAATCAGATTGAGAAAGTCATTGTTTTTTTTGTCAACAGCGTCGTATTCTTTGATGGCGGCGATTTTTTTTTCGAGTTGGGTGATTTGATTGCTGACCGTCGTGATTTCAGCGTGTTTTTTGATAAAATATTGAAAGGAAAAAAACAGAGTTGCTAAAACGGATGCCGCGACAATGGTTTTATCAAGATGCGTTTTGAAAAAGGTGAGGATTTTTTCGTAATTGATCTCTTTGAGGTCAATATTTTTCAGGTCGTTGAGGTCCAAATTTTGTAATTTTTTGATGATGTCCATGGCGGGTTTTTTCATCGGCAAGAGATTTTGAATTTCGTTACTGGATATTCTCCCAGATTTTCCTGTTGCACGGAGCCCAATTCGATGGTGTCAAATTGCCGTGAGAAATGTTCGTCATTTTTAAGTTGGGCCAGCCAGTTGTTAATGATTTGAAATTGAGCGTTTGGGTTTTTTGCGTAAGTGTATCCTTCAAAGTTCATTTGCAGACGAGAATTTAGGCGATTGATCTTGTCCTGTTCGTAGCTTTTGTCGTAGTAAGCGAACTCCCAGCTTGTCAACCACGTCCCTTGCGGTAAAAGATTGGGAATTCGGGTCAACTCATCATTGATTTGGCTTTTCAGCCGGATATCCTGATAGGCATAAAATTCACCCAATTTTTCCATTCGTTTTTTTTCAATTTCCTCGATCGAAGATTTTTCAAATGATCCCTGGCTTTTTTCCAGTTGGGCGAGATGATCCCAATGGCCGACAATCATTTGATTTGATAAATAAACGCTGAGCATGGCAAAGCACGCACAGACAAACAAAGCGATTCCGGCCAGGGCATATTGGGGCTGCTGCTGTAGGCGAGCCGGATGGCCGGACAATTCAAAATTTTTTGTACTGATTTCCTGTTCCGCCAGGGTCAGGCCATAGGCATAGACGAATCCAAGATCAACGGTCTCCTTGATATTTAAGAGCTGCGAAGTTGAAATGTACTGACTGGAAAATCCGAACTCGCGGCCGATGCCGGTTGTCAATTCATTCAGGGACATTTGCGAAACCGCTAAAATATTTTTGATATCACTTTTAGGGTTTTGTCGTTTATAAAAATCAAGCGAAACCCGGATGTCTTTGAGCAGATTGTTGTTTGCTGACGTGAATTCTGATTCTTCATCGGGAGCGGGAATTTCACGGACAAGTTGGACGACGTCCTCATCGAGAATGAGGATTTTGTTTTTACCTTTTTCAAATTCAATGACAGCGGTGGGTTGATTTTTATTGATCAGTCCTTTTTTGTTCAGGGCGCGAACCAAGCTAACAAAAGAAGGTTCAATGCGTTCAATAGCAAATTCGGCATGTTCTAATGTTCCAGTGTATCTTTGCAGCGTATTCATCTTAATGGCAACAAAAAGCACGCGTAACCCTTTCTGTTGCCCGTCCGTTAGCGGAATGGTGTGAAAAGTATGGGTCAATTCCGAGAGTTTGAGAGGAATGTATTTGATGGCTTCAAACTCAACAACATTTTTTATCTCCTCCTTCTTCATTATGGGGATTGTGAAAGAACGGACCATGAGATCGTTGGCGGGAAGAGCAAGACCGATCGATTTTGATTGGGATTTGAAATTGCCGAGCTTGCTTAACAGAAAAGACCCTAATAGTATTTTTTCCGGAAGGGTTTTTTCTTTTTGTGATTGGAGAGCTTCTTGCAAGGAAAGCGACAGGATTTTTTCCGCCAGGCCATTCTTAGCGGCGACAACGAAAAGGGACTCCTTGCCCCAATACAAGCCTAGTTTTGTCTTTTTCCCGAATTTCAACATCTAAATTGTAATATTGACATAGGCATAAGTAGTAAAACTAGTTATTTAAAAAATATACGTCGAGAGACTGCCATATCTGTTTGTTAATTGTGTGCAACTCAACAGCAATTTAATTTAACTATACCAGGGGTGCTTTGTCAATTAAGATCGAATAATTCGAATAATTCGAGGTGGAACAATTAAAAGTCGACTTTGAATTGGTATTGGTTGGTGTTGTTAAGATTGGAATTGGCGGAGGCGCCTTGGTTACTGACCGAGATAGCGAAGGCATGGTTGTCCATGTTTTCAGATCCCAATGCCGGACAGGAACTGCAATCACCGGGGATTGGGCAAAGCTGGCATTGATCCATCTGCAGCTGCATTTGTCGATACATGACTCCCGCGGCCAGTTGCTCAGCTTTGATGCTATCGACCAAACTCTGACCGGTTTTGACCCGGCTGACGTTCAGTGAAAGGATGCCGATCATGATGATGGCAAAGACAAGCGTCAACATGATCACCATCACCATAACCATTCCCGAACGGTTACAAAAAAATTTTGGATTGGTCATTTTTTTCCCTTCCAGTCCTACTTTTTATCCGCGGTTATGAGACTGCGGCAATGCGGACAGCTATAGATATCTTTTTTCTCATTCGTGAAAAAGACCCTACTGCAATAGGGGCATTGCTCGAACGTCTGCATATCGAACTTTGCGGCTGCCTCCCTCTTTTGATTATAGAATAGCCAATGCGGAAAGACAAGGAGGAGAGGTAAAAGAATTAAAAACGACACGAGGGTTGAAAATTCAATGGTCATGAGATCCCGGCAATTTTAAAGGTTGATAGGGTTGAGGGTTCGCGTCAATTCCAAGTTCCGACGGTGATTGCTCTTTTTGCTGAGGCAAGGGAAAAAGTATTTTTGAACTGCTTTTATCGATCTTCTGAATGTCTTTAGAATAGAAAGGCTTTTTGATCCCGGAGGTCCTTTGCGGGTGAAACACGCTCTCGTTATTGCTGACGGGAATCCGCTCATTTTGGGAGTGACTGTTTTCTCTTAACAAGAGTGGGTTTTGTTCAAATAAGTTTTTTTGATTCAGAATCGATCCAAGAAAAATGAGAGTCGGCTTTGTCTCGCTTGGAATTGTTGAAAATGAAATTTTAAAAATTAAAACGGATATGTGCAAAAATGCCGAGAGTAAAAAAGCGATAAAAGAAATATGGAGCGTGGGCAGCTGACGGAGTTTCATCAATTTTCTTGGTTGGTCGCGATATTCAATTTTTCGATCCCCAGTTTGCGGCAGAGATCCCAGATATCAACGACCCTCCCTACCGAGGCGCGACGGTCGGCTTTGATGAGCAGGGGGCGCGATTGCAACTTCGGGTTTTTTAGGATTTTTTCCAATTCTTTGATCGTCATAACGGATTTGTTTAGATAAATCACATTTTCACTGGTGATCGAGACCACCGAATTTTTTTCTTGTAAGGTGTCGCTGGTCACCGCCTTGGGAAGTTTGACTTCAATCCCCTTTTGAAAAGTCAATGACGATGACAACATAAAAAGAACGAGAATGAGAAAGATCACCGCAATCAACGGTGTGAAACTCAATTCATAGCTCGTGGGTGATTTGACAAGGTTTCGTTTGAATTTTAGAACCATGACATTGAGGATTTGAGTGTTTTTAAATCGCGTCTATGATGATGAGACTTGTGTTAGTAAATTTAGAAGTTCGCTGCCCGCTCTTTCCATATCGATAATAAAATGATTCACCCGGGACAAAAGGTAGTTGTAAGTGATAAAGGCGCAGACAGCAATCACGAGTCCGGCAACAGTGGTCAGTAGGGCCTCCCAGATCCCGCCAGCCAAATCTCCCGGAGACATTGGATTCATGGTTGCGGCACGCGTTTGGATCGCGTGGAAAGTGTTTGTAAGACCAGTCACGGTGCCGAGCAGTCCCAGCAGAGGGGCCAGGTGCGTGATCGTTGAAAGGATGTTGATTCGTTTTTCAAGCTCAGGGACGGCAAAGAGGCTCGCGTCTTCCATGGCTTGACTGATATTTTCCCGTGTGTCGCCGAGTTTAAGAATCCCCGCCAGAAGAATTTTGGCTACCGGTGACGGACTTTTTTCACAAGTCTCGATGGACTCGCGGATGCGGTTATTTTTGAGGAACGCGAAGACCTCTTGGCGGAGTGCTTGGGTGTTCGTTGCGATGCTCGTAAAATAGATGAGCTTTGCGATAACGACGGCTAAGCCAATGATCGAGCAGAGAAGCAGCGGGACCATGATAGGTCCTCCTTTCATGATCAATTGCCAGGCATTCAGCTGTCCTAATTCCATTGCGCCCTCCCGTTAAATTGCTTTTTGAAAAACGTTTTGATTGATCCACTGAATCCGTTCGTTCGCGTATTTTGCTTCATTACTTTGGTATTGGCTGACTTTTTGGTAAATCCCTTTGGCTTCCTGCCATTGCTCCTGGTCTTCGAAGATGCGGGCGACCCGCAAATAGGCTTTGATGCACCATGGTTGGGCTTGCGCGTGCAGATAGGGGATTCTTAGATAAGCCTCCACCGCATCTTTTGTTTGGTTCCCCAATTCAAAGGCGTCACCAATGTGGAATTCCAGCTCAGGGTCTGAAATTTCGCTCAGTCCTTTTTCCGCGGTCAAGGCTTGACGGTAAAAATCCACGGCCTTTTCGTAGTTCGGTTGTTTGTAATAAATCGAGGCGATTTTTACGAGGGCGTCGCGTTTATAATCCGGATTGCTGTCGACAATTTTTAGATAGCGTTCAAGGCTGGCCTCCCCATCATCTGTTTGTTGAGAAAAGATATCAGCGGCGGCTAATTTGGCTTTAGCGTAGATCTCTTTCGCCGATGGATCGTCCACCAATCGGTAAAAATGCAGGGCCTTTTCCCATTGTTTTTCAGCCTGGTAAGCGACCCCAAGTTCATAGTAAACGATTTGCAGTTTTTGGCTCACCGGGTAGGTCTGAACAAATTTTTCATAATGTTCAATGGCGTTCGAAAAATTTTGTTCTTTCAGTTCATGATCTCCCAGCCAAAGCAAGGCCTCCTCGCCAGTATCGGAGTCTTGGTAACGTTGAAATAGCAATTTGAATCTTTTGACGGCCTCCCTTTTATCACCGAGGTGATAGAAACATTTGGCCAGATTCAGTTCTGAGCTTCGCAACATTGGGTCCTGCAGGGCCGGAGTCTTTAGGAGTTTTTGAAAGGTGGTGAAAGCCTCTTGATACTGTTTGAGTTCCACGAGGGACAGCCCTAAAATATACTGCGATTCTGTTTCAAATGTTTTGTGGGAAGGCAATTGTTTGAGATACTCTTCGGCTTTTTCAACCGTTTGCCGCCAATCTTCTTTTTTAAAATAAGCAAGAGCGAGATAATAGTTTACGTCTTCAAGATATTTGCTTTTCGGAAAATTGGTTTGCATGGTTTGGAAGGAAAGGGTTGCCGCCTCGACGCGATTGAGTTTGAGTAAAGCGATCCCCTGACGGTACTGGACATAGTCGGTGTATAAACTGTCAGGATAGTCGCGTAAAATTTGATCGTAAACTTTCAACGCTTTTTCCAATTCATCCGTTTCTTGGTAAGCATCGGCGATTTGGGTCAAGGCGCTGACCTTGACAATTTTGCTGTCGGTTTTGTTCATGATATCCTGAAAATTTTTAACGGCCAAATCAACATTCCCGGCTTTCAAATAAGTCCAGGCGAGCCCATAAGTCGCTTTTTCAATGATCTCGCTCCATTTCGGATCATTTTGAAATTCGGACAGGATCGCTTGATAACCACGGACAGCCTTGTCGTAATTTTTTAATGAGTAGTAAATGTTGGCCATGCCCAAACGGGCCTCTGCCACCCTCGGGCTGCTGGGGAATTTTTCAATCAAGGCCGAATAATTGGCAAGGGCCAACTCATTGTTCCCCATCTCCAAGAAAAGGGTCGCCTGTCCCAAATAAATTTCGTCGCTGAGCAGTTTTTTCTCGTCAGCAAGCGATCTGGCCTCTTCAAATGCTTTTTGGGCGAGATCATGTTTCCCCAATTTCAAATAGCACCAGCCCATGCTGGTCTTGGCCAATACGTTTAAGTCAGGGGTGTAACTGATGTCCGCGGCCTTCGCGTAATAGGTGATGGCGGTCAGATAATCCTCGACGTAGTAATACCCTTCACCGATATAAAAGTAAGCCTGCGGATGGCGGTTGGAGTGGGGATATTTGATGATGTAGTCCTTGAAATGGTTGGCCGCGACCTTGTAATTGCCCTGGTTTTGTTCGCACTCGCCCAATTTGAAAGCAGCGTCTTCGCTGAGTTGGTGGCCGGGAAATTCATTGATCAGTTTTAAAAAATTTTGTTTGGCGATCTTATAATTCCCTTGTTCAAAATAACTCCAGGCCAAGGCATAGGTCGCTTGCGGAAGGTATTCTGATTGTGGGTAGACATCAATCACTTGACTGTAATAGGATTGAGCCTGTTTGTAATCGGCACCCTTGAAATAAGTTTCCCCTAACCAGTACAGGGTCGCGTCCTTGTACTCCGAGAAGGAAAGCAGATTTTGAAAAACTTCATAGGCCTTCAGGTATTGACTTTGAAAAAAATAACATTGCCCTAATAGCAATTTGGCTTGAACGAGTTTTTCACTCTTGGGATATTTCGCGAGGAATTGTTGGATGTAGCGGTTGGCCACATCATAGAACCCGTCGTCGAAAGAACGTTGGGCCACGATGAACAATTCTTGCTCGGCTTTGTCGGAATTGGTGGGATTGGGGAGGTTCTGGGCATACACCAGCGGTGTTTTAGAAAATGCTAAAATGAGCGCGAAAATTAAGACGGTCATTTTTAAAATTTCATTTGGGTGTTTCATAAGTGGATGATTATAGCAACTCCCAATGAGAGTTGCAAAATTTTCTGATTAAGTGATCAAGGCCTTTTTTAAGTAACGTCCGGTATGCGAGGCATCGTGATGGATGATCTCTTCGGGAGTTCCGGCAAAAATGATCTCCCCTCCCCGGTCTCCCCCATCAGGGCCAAGGTCGATGATGTGGTCCGCGTTTTTGATGACATCAAGGTTGTGTTCAATGATCAAACAAGTGTTGTTGCGGTCAACGAGTTGCTGCAGGACTTTGAGCAGTTTATCAACATCGGCAAAATGCAATCCTGTCGTCGGTTCATCAAGAATGTATAAGGTCCGACCGGTTGCGGTTTTGCACAATTCGCTCGCGAGTTTGACCCGCTGCGCCTCTCCGCCGGAAAGGGTCGTGGCCGGCTGCCCAAGTTTGATATAACCAAGACCAACGTCCAAGATGGTTTTAAGAACGCGTTCGATGGTCGGGATATTGGTAAAGTGTTCAAGGGCTTCCTCGATCGACATCTGCAGGCAATCGGCAATGTTTTTATCTTTATAACGGATATCGAGGGTCTGTTCGTTGAATCTTCGTCCATGGCAGATCTCACAAGGAACATAAATGTCGGGTAAGAAATGCATCTCGATCTTTTTGATCCCGTCTCCGCTGCAGGCCTCACATCGTCCGCCCTTGACGTTGAAACTGAAACGGCCGGGTTTATAACCGCGGATTTTTGCCGCAGGAAGTTGGCTGAAGAGCATTCGCATGGGGCCAAAGGCGTTGGAATAAGTCGCGGGGTTGGACCGAGGTGTGCGTCCAATGGGCGATTGGTCAACGACAATGACTTTGTCAATGAATTCAAGACCAGTGAGTTTTTTGAATTTTCCTGGTTTTTCCGTTGATCGGTAAAATTTTTGTGCCAAGGCGCGGTAAAGGATATCATCGATCAAGGTTGACTTGCCGGAACCGGAAACGCCAGTGATGCAGGTCAAGGTCCCTAGCGGGATTTTGACATCGATGTTTTTCAGATTGTGCTGTTGGGCGCCGATGATTTCAAGGAATTGTCCTTTGTTTGCTTTCCGTCGGGATTGTGGAACTGGAATTCGGAATTGATTGTTCAGATATTTTCCAGTCAACGATGCTTTGCATTTCCCAATGCCTGAGGTCTTGCCGGCGTAAATCACTTCTCCACCGTGCTCCCCTGCCCCTGGCCCTAAATCAATGATGTAGTCGGATTTGCGGATGGTTTCCTCGTCGTGTTCAACGACAATTAAGGTGTTACCCATATCCCGTAAAGCATGCAGTGTATTCAAAAGCCGTTCATTGTCCCTTTGATGCAGTCCGATGCTCGGTTCATCAAGGATGTAGATAACACCCACGAGACCTGATCCGACTTGGGTTGCCAAACGGATCCGTTCTGCCTCTCCGCCGGAAAGGGTGGCACTTTTGCGATTTAAAGTCAGGTATTCGAGTCCAACGTTGATGCAGAAATCTAACCGGCGTTGGATTTCTTTAATGATTTCTTGGCTGATCAATTGCTGTTCGTTTGTTAACGTGAGATGACTGAAAAAGGCCTTGGCATCTTTGATTGAAAGGTCAGCGATTTGGGCGATGTTGCAATCGGCAATTTTAACCGCGAGGCTTTCTCTTTTTAGCCGAAGGCCTTGGCACTGCGGACAAGGCAACACCGACATATAACGGGTCAATTCATCTTTCAGCCAGTCGCTGTCAGTGTTTTTAAACAAACGTTCCAGATAAGGAATGATCCCTTCAAAAGGTTTTCCCCAGATTTCATCATCTGATCCGTAAAAGGCGATTTTTTGAAATGGCTTTGATAGGTTCTTAAATGGTGTTGCTTGATCGATACGGTGGAGTTTGCCCAATTCTCTTAAGACCGCGCGGTAGTACATCATGTAGTTGTGCCGTCCTCGCTGCCAAGGGGCCACGGCTTGGATCCAGGTCTTTGTCGGATCAGGAAGTAGGCGCTCTGGGTCGATTTCCATTTTTGTGCCCAAACCATTGCATCCGGCGCATGCCCCGTAAGGGGAATTGAAAGAAAAGACCCGCGGTTCCATTTCGCTCAAATGGGTTGTCCCGTCGCAGCAGGAGAGTTTTTCACTGAAATTTCGTTCTGGAAATTGGTCTTGAAAATTGACGATCAGATGTCCTTTCCCTACCTCTAGGGCCGTTTCGATCGAGTCGGTCAATCGTTTCTTCGCGCTTGCTTTCAGTCCTATGCGGTCAACGACCACTTCAATGTGGTGCTTTTTATAGCGGTCCAATTGGATTTTGTCGTTGACATCATAAATGGTGCCATTGACGCGCAGCCGTGCGAACCCAGCTTTTGTCACTTGGTTTTGGATGTGACGGTACTCTCCCTTTTTGCCGCTTACCAACGGTGCCAGCAAAGTGATTTTTGTTTCTTCCGGAAGTTTGAAAAGCGCGTCGACGATTTCCTGGGGACTTTGCTTTTCGAGTTTCTTTCCGCATTGCGCGCAGGTCGGGATGCCGATGCGGGCAAAGAGCAATCGCAGATAGTCGTAGATTTCGGTTTGCGTTGCCACGGTCGAACGTGGATTACGGCTGGTTGTTTTTTGTTCGATCGATATCGTTGGAGAAAGACCTTCGATCGATTCCAACTGCGGCTTTTGCAGCTGCTCTAAAAATTGCCGCGCGTAGGCTGACAGGCTTTCAACATAGCGTCGCTGCCCCTCGGCATAAATGGTGTCAAAGGCCAGCGATGATTTTCCAGAACCGCTCAAACCGGTAATGACAACAAATTGATTGCGCGGGATTTTAAGATTGATGTTCTTAAGGTTATGTTCCCGGGCGCCACGGATGATGATATGGTCCGATGTCATGCGTTCTTCACCATGAGGATGGGCTCGAATGGATGATATGGTTCAAATGTTGACGGGTAAGTGAAATAACCCCTGTATAGAACTTTTCATACAGGGGTTATTTCGGAAAAAACGGAAGTTACTTCCTCTTTGATGCTTTCTTCTTAGGTGCAGCACTGCGCTTTGTTGTAGCACGACGAGCGGTAGCCTTCTTTTTTGTACCGCCGCGCACCATTTTCGCGCAGGAGATGTCACCGTTCTTGTCAATGAAATAAAGAAACCCCGCTTCTTTCTTGATGCCAACCGTAGCCACCTTTTGCGGTTTTCCACCCTTTTTATTCCCTCGGGCCATTTGGGCGCAAGACACATCACCTTTCTTATCAACGAAGTAAAGGTAACCTTTTTGCTTTTTGATACCTACTTTAGCGACTTTCTTAACCATGATTTCACCCCCTTTCTGAAATGGCAAATGATTGCCTGATTTGAATTATGTTCCGACTTTGAAGCCGGTACAAAAGTCTTTGATCGTCTGGATCGCGGAAAGGACCGCAAGATAACTTGTTTTTGGATTGTCTGGGCAAATTCGATTCTCGCTCCGACAGAGAATGCTTCCCTGTTCACCGCTCATTTTGATTTCATGAATGTTATTTTTGAGGTTCGGACAGGCCATGATCACAATCTTAATTTTTTCCTTTGCTTGCGTTGCTAATGCCAACGTCGCGGCGACGTTGATGTTTTTTGGAAAATATTTTACTGCCTCTTCGACGTTGCCTTCAAAGATGATAGTGTCTTTTTTAATCCTCGACAAGAAAATTTTTTTATTTTTTAAATAATCGGTTTGCTCGAGGCTGTTGGGGGATTTTTTTGTGGTCAAGACAATTTCTTCAACACCGACGAGACTTGCGGCTTTAAAAGCGTCAATTCCGCCGATGGCGCCGGAGGGGATCATGAGTCGACAATTGTTCATTTTTGCTAGACGGATGAGCTGTCGAGGATCAATGATTTTTCCAACGCTCATGCACAGGACATGTTTTTTTCTTTGCAAAACCAGTGCAATCAATCGACGGGTGTTTGTTGAGCCAGTTGCTTCGATGATGAGATCAGAGCTCATGATCAGTGAAGGAAATGTCTCTTTGACCAATTTCGGGATTTTAAGTTTTTTCGCGAGATCTCGCGCTTTTTCAAAATGGATGTCATGGACGCCGGAAACTTGGCATAACCCTTTGAGCTCTTTTTTTGTACTCAACGCGATCCGTGAACCAATGGCGCCGCAACCCAAAATTCCTAATTTGAGAGGATGATGTTTATTCATTTGTTTTTCCGTGATATCGCGCGAACGTTGATGTTGTCAATGAGACGCGTGTTTCCTATCCAAACCGCGCCGGCCAAAAGCACATTTCCATTGATGATTTTGAGCGGTTCTAAATTCACGGGATCAACACAAGCCAGATATTGGATTTTCACCGGGCTGTTCTTTGTGATTCTTTCGCGCATCTGACGCAGAATTTTACTCACTTCGGTCTCTCCAGCTTGAATGAATTGTTGTCCCAACTGCAGCGATTGATAAAGGATGACAGCCTCTTGTCTTTGCGCGGACGACAAATATTGGTTTCGTGAACTCATGGCCAAACCATCCTTTTCGCGGACTGTGGGACAAACTCTTATGTTGACTGGGATATTGAGATCGTTGGTCATTTTTTGGATGACCACCGCCTGCTGAATGTCCTTTTGACCTAGATATAGGGAATGGGGCTGAACAATGTTTAACAATTTGGCAACGATCGTTGTGACCCCGCGGAAATGTCCGGGACGAAAAGCACCGCATAATCCTTGTGTGAGTTTTTCAACGTCGACATAGGTCAATTGGCTAGAATTGAGCATTTCCTTTTCGTTGGGAATAAAAATGATATCGGCCCATCCTTGTTTTGCCAAAGATTGGTCCTTTTTGATGTTTCGAGGATAGTTTTTAAAATCTTCAGACGGCCCGAACTGCAGCGGGTTGACGAAAATGCTGACGACCGTAATTTCATTTTCTTTAACGGATTTTCGGATCAGGGAAAGGTGCCCTTGGTGCAGGGACCCCATCGTCGGGACAAAGCCAATGCGCTGATTTTGCAGACGAAATTTTATTAACTCTTTTCTTAGATTCTGAATTGTTTTGATGATTCGCATTTTTTTAATCATGTTCGGTGCGATTTCATTTAAAGGTGTCATCACAAATTCACGTTCCAGCATACGTGGGTGCGGGATCGTGAGATTGGCCTTTTTTATTTTCAGCTGGTCATAAAGTAAAATATCGATATCAATGGTTCTTGGGCCGTTTTTAACGCTTCGCACTCGGCCTAAGGATTTTTCAATGGTTTGGATCTGTGTTAAGAGTTCTTCTGGTGAGAGTTTGGTGAAAGCCTTGGCTACGGTGTTGATGAATTTGTCTTGCGCTGGACCACCAACGGGTTCTGTTTCCAGGAAGGCAGCTGTCTTTTCAACAGTTATCCTGGCAGCGCCCAATTTTTTTAGTGCCGCGTTGATATTGGCTTTGCGGTTGCCGAGATTTGAACCTAAGCCAAGGTAAACGATGGGCATTGGCTTTAAAGGATTTTGCTCAGTCGGCTGACTGCTTCGGTTAAGCGGTCTTTGCTGACCGTGATTGACATGCGGATATACCCTTCCCCGCTTTTTCCAAAACCCACACCAGGTGTCGCAACAATATCAGCTTTTTCTAAAAAGATTTTTGACGTTTGTATGGAATCAGAAAATCCTTTGGGAATCCTTCCCCAGATGTAGAAAGCCGCTTTGGGTGCGGGGATTTTCCAGCCGATGGAACGCAACCCATTGATGAGGCAATCGCGGCGTTCTTCGTACATGAGGCGCAGATCATTGATTTCTTCATCCGGGGTGTTGAGGGCCGCGATACCCGCGACTTGGATGGCCTGAAAAACCCCAGAGTCAAAGTTGGTTTTTACCGTCGATAAAATCGCGATCAGGTCTGGGTTTCCGCAGGCCCAGCCGATCCGCCAACCGGTCATATTGTAAGTTTTTGATAAGGAATGAAACTCAATAGCCACATCTTTGGCCCCTTCGATCTCTAAGATGCTGATTGGTTTCTGTCCGTCAAAATAAATTTCCGAATAGGCCATGTCAGAAATGAGGATGATCCCCTTTTCTTTCGCCAGACGAACGAGCTCAACGTAAAACTCCTTGGTCGCGGTTGCTGCGGTTGGATTATTGGGGTAATTGACATACATGGCTTTGATGTCTTTCAATTCTTCGATTTTTTTTAGATCGGGAAGAAAATCCTGGCTTTCTTTTAAGGGAATATGGATGATCCGTCCACCGGCAAAAATGATTGAAGCCTGATAAGCTGGGTAGGCTGGATCGGTCAGAGCGACTTTATCTTTAGGGTTGATGATCCCTAAGGGCAGATGAGCAAGCCCTTCTTTTGAACCAATCAGAGGGTAAATTTCAGTTTTAGGGTCGAGCTCAACGGAAAATCGGCGTTTGAACCATTCAGACACTGCGTTACGAAACGCTGGTAAGCCGGCGTCAAAGGCGTAACGATGATTAGCTGGATCGGCAATGGCTTTTTTCATGGCTTCGATGATATGTGGAAGTGTTGGCGTATCTGGATCTCCGATGCCTAAATCAATGATGTTACGGCCGGCCTCTCTGGCTTGGCGTTTGGCACGGTCAATTTCTACAAACAAATAGGGTGGGAGTTCTTTAAGTCGATCAGCCTTTTCGATTTTTAATGATGAAGCCATATTCATGAAATCCTCCTCAAATAAGTGGCAAGTTGCAAGTCCCAAGTCTCATGGCATAAATTTTAAAACACATGAAATTTGCGACTTGCAACATGAGACTTTAATTAGTAATTCCCAACACATCCTGCATGTTAAAGAGTCCGCTTTTTTTGCTTTTAAGAAATTTTGCCGCGACCAATGCCCCTTTGGCAAACATGTCACGGTTCTTGGCGTGATGGTCGAGAATGATGGTGTCTTCATCGCTCTCGACGATGATTTTATGGTCTCCAATGATTTCGCCTTCACGAATCGCGCTTATGTCTTGGTAGGCAATTTTATTTTTAGCGTGCTTATTGAGATAATCTGCTAAAGTTTTTGCAGTCCCCGACGGAGCGTCTTTTTTATGAATGTGATGGGCCTCGGTCATTTTGATCTTAAACCCTTTGGGAAGCATCTTGCCCAATTGTTCCGCGAGCTTAAAGACAATGTTGACCCCGATCGACATGTTGGAAGAAAAAACGATCGCGATATCTTGGGCCGCATTTTTAATGATGGACGTTTGTTCCACAGAAAATCCGGTTGTGCCGATCACCATTTTGACTTTATGTTTTCGACAGGCCTCAAGATGTTTCAGCGTTGCTTCGGGTGTGGTGAATTCAATTAAGACGTCACAACCTTTGAGCATGTCGGGCTGGGTACTGATTTTGATGTGTCCGATCGGATCTTTGGCTTTGGGATGGTCGTGGTGCTCCAAAAGGGTACGCACTTCAAAATCCGTGTCTTGTAAAGCCAAATGGGTGATCCGTTCTCCCATCCGACCGTGACAACCGCTCACTGCAAGTTTGATCATGTTCATTTCCTTATTGTTTGAGCAAACCGTAATCCTTCAACGCTATCTTCAATTTTGCGGTATTGTTTTTTCCCATCGCTACCAAGGGAAGGCGCATTTCACTTGAGCACATCCCTAACATCTCCATGGCCATTTTGAGCGGCACCGGATTTGTTTCTAAGAACAATGCTTTGAAAAGTGGCAGCATTTTAAAATGGATGCGACGGGCTTTTTCTAAGTCTTTACTTTCAAAAGCGTCAATCATGGCCACGATATCCTGTGGGATGATGTTGGCCGCGACCGAAATGACCCCGACCCCACCGATCGCTAAAACCGGCAGTGTTAAGGCGTCGTCGCCGGAAAATAGTAAGAAATCTTTGGGACATTCTTCTTTAACACTTTGCATTTGGGCCAGTGAGCCAGATGCCTCTTTGACCCCAATGATATTTTTACAGTCCTGGGCCAGACGAGCCACCGTCGGTGTTTCGATATTGACGCCGGTCCGACCGGCAATGTTGTAGAGAATAATGGGAATCGAGACACTTTGGCTGACCGCTTTAAAATGTTGATAAAGCCCCTCCTGAGATGGGCGGTTGTAATAAGGGCTGACAACCAAGGCCGCGTCAGCACCAGCTTGAGCGGCATGTTTGGTTAAATCAATGGCTTCCTGTGTCGAGTTAGATCCTGTCCCGGCAATGACCGGTAAGCGTCCTTTAACAGTGTCAATCGCCAGTTTGATCACGAATTCGTGTTCTTTTTGCGTTAAGGTTGGGGTTTCTCCGGTGGTACCACAGGGAACGATCCCGTGCGTGCCGCTTTTGATTTGTTGCTCGATGAGTTTTTTAAATTGTGGCTCATCGACCTTTCCATTTTTAAAGGGTGTGACGATGGCAACGATTGACCCACGAATCATGGATGGCCCCTTCCTTAAGAGCGCCTGACTTGACAACTATGCACGTCAAGTTTGATCGCCCGAATTTAAGTAAAATAATACTGACCATGAGCAATGAATTTGGCACTGCCTTTCAGCCAAACATTGGTCATGGTTCCGTTGGTTAAATCAAACTGAACTTGTAAGACTTCACCGCTTGCGGTTAAGACGTTCATTTTGGCCTGTTTTTGACTAAGGATTTCAGGCGATGCCTGCCGAAAAGAAACAAGGGCGCAAGCGACACTTCCGGTCCCGCAGGCCTTGGTTTCATGTTCGACCCCACGTTCAAAGGTGCGTGCCTCGACCAAATTGGAATCCAATTGTTCCACAAAGTTGGCATTGGTTCCTCGAGGAGAAAAGGCCTTATGGTTACGGATTTTTTCACCGATGAAATTGACATCGATTTTTTTAATATCGGCAACATAAACGATCGTGTGCGGAACGCCGGTGTCGATATAATGAACTTGCAAAGATTTTCCGTTCAGATCAATCGTCAAATTCGGTCGATAGTCAATCGGATCACTCAATTGGACATTCGCAATTTCTCCCTTGGCCTCGGCGTGGATGATACCGGCCAGGGTTTGCATGGTGAACAATTTTCTTTTAGGGTTTTTATAGCGAACGATATAAGCGGCTAAGCAACGGGCCCCATTCCCGCACATCTCGGCCTCAGACCCATCGGCGTTGAAAATCCGCATGCGAAAATCCGCGTTTTTTGATTGATCTAAAATCAGTAGGCCGTCGGCACCAATGCCGTTGGAGCGGTCACAGATTTTAACTACTAACTTTTTATAGTCGATTCCCTTATTCGCGTCGATGACAATAAAGTCATTTCCCGCGCCGACCATTTTATGAAAATCGATCGATTTTTGTTTTTTCATTTTAAGAACTCCGGGATGCTTTCCCCTCGGATCAAATCCGCGAATGTCTCTCGTTTTTTAGTGATGTCAAATTGTTTGCCTTTGACCATGACTTCAGGCACGCGACAGCGCACGTTATAATTGCTGGACATTACGTAGCCATACGCCCCGGCACTCATGACCGCCAGCAGGTCGTTTTTCTCCATGATCGGTAAGGAACGCTCTTTCGCGAAGAAATCCCCACTTTCGCAGATCGGGCCCACCACATCAACCGTGACTTTTTCTTTAGCGGTTTTTTTTAGCGGCCAGATATCGTGATAGGCGTTATATAACGACGGTCGGATCAGGTCGTTCATCCCACCATCGACAATTAGAAATTTTTTAAATCCATTGTCTTTCAAATAAAGGACCTTGGTGACAAAAATCCCGGCGTTACCAACGATGAAGCGTCCCGGTTCCATGATCACTTGCAGGTCCAATTTTTCAAGGAGTGGTAAGATTGCCGTCGCAAACTCTTCCGCGGTTTGCGGATTTTCATCTTTGTAAACGATCCCCATCCCTCCACCGATATCAAGGTATTTGATTTTGATCCCGGCTTGGCGTAATTCAGCGATAAACTCGATGACTTTTTTGATCGCCGCGACAAAAGGATCGGATTTGACGATTTGTGATCCGATGTGAATATGCAGTCCAGAGATGTTGATGTGTGAGTAACGACCCTGGCCTTTAAGGATCTCACGGGTCGACGCCAAATCAATGCCGAATTTATTTTTTAAAGTACCGGTGGTGATGAAATCATGGGTCGCGGCGGCGACATCCGGGTTGATCCGCAATGCCACCTGTGCTTTTTTATTTGTCTTTTTCGCGATTCGATTGATCTCATCGAGTTCCGGGACTGATTCAACGTTAAATGAAAGAATCCCTTTTTGTAACGCGAAAGCGATCTCTTCTTCGGTCTTGCCTACCGAGGCAAAAACAATTTTTTTAGGGTCGGCTTTGACCTTCAGTGCTTTTTTAAGTTCTCCGACGGAGACAATGTCAAGCCCTGCCCCCTCATCCACCAGGGTTTTCAAGATCGCTAGATTATCATTGGATTTCATGGCAAAGCAGATCAAAGGATTGATTTTCGCGAAGGCCTTTTGGATTTTTGTGAAATGGTCGACTAGCGTGTGGTGGCTGTAAAGGTAGAATGGTGTCCCCACGGCGCGGGCAACGTCGGTGACCTTTACTTCTTCGCAATAGAGAGCATTATTTTTGTAGTGAAAGTCGTGCATATTTTAAAATTCCCATTTGACCTTTTTAACAGATTTTTTCGAATCGACCGAGTGTTTTGGGTCAATGATTTTTTTCAATTCCGGTGCCTTCAATAAAGGGTGTACTTTGGATAATTCCTGGTTGTCCATATCAACAATCTTTTGACCTGACTGAATTTTATATTGCACCAATTCGCCAATGATGTGGTGCGCTTTCTTAAATTCCATCCCTTTTTTAACAAGATGATCGGCCATGTCGGTGGCATACAGTGTCTCATCATCAAGTTGAATTTCGATCTTGTCCCTTTTAAACGTGATATTTTGCAAAAGTGCGGCCATGACAGCAAGCTCTTTCTGAACAATTTCGATCGAATCAAACAAAGGTTCTTTATCATGCTGCATATCGCGATTGTAACTCAAGGGCAGCCCTTTCATCATCACCATGACACTCTGATAATTGCCATACAGTCGCCCCGTGTACCCGCGCACCAATTCCAAGACATCGGGGTTTTTCTTTTGCGGCATCAGGGAACTTCCGGTACAGAAACTCTCATCGATATCAATGAAATCAAATTCTTTAGTGCACCAGAGGATCAGGTCTTCGGCTAGGCGTGATAGATGCAGCCCAATGATAGATAACGCGTGCAGGAGATCAATCACAAAATCCCGGTCGCTAACGGTGTCCAAAGCGCTTTGGGGAGATGTGATTTTTACATGCGAAAGATTTTCAATCGCCTGATGATAACAATCACTCTCGATCATAGTTCCTGCCAAGGCCCCAGATCCTAAAGTAGGATGGATGTTTGACAATGTCTGCTCGATTCGTTTCTTGTCTCGTAAAAACATTTGGTGATAAGCAAAAAAGTAATCATAAATTCGAACCGGAATGGCATGTTGCAAATGGGTGAATCCTGGAATGATCAAAGCATTATTCGCTTCTGCTAACTGTTGCAAACTGCTGTCAAGTTTGTGCAGGTTCTCGATAAGGATTTTGCTTTCTTCCAAACAGTACAATTTTGTCGCTAAAGAGACCTGATCATTTCGCGAACGGCAGGTATGCAATTTGAGTGCCGCCTTCCCTGCTTTTTGTTCCAACACGGTTTGGATATAGGAATGGATGTCCTCAAAGCCAAGATCGATTTTTTTAAAGAACGATCCATTCTCAATTGAGTCTTTAATGCTCGTCAACCCTTTTTGGAGTTGCGCGAATTCTTTAGAATTTATCAGTCCTGCCTTTCGTAAAACTTTGATATGCAAAAGCGAACCCAGGCAATCATAGCGGGCCAATTTTTGGTCAAAGCGCAAAGAATTTGTAAATTCTTCGACGAGCTTATTTGTCTTTTTTTGAAAACGTCCACCCCATAATTTATTCATAAGGCAAACTCCATAGCCGTAAAAACCCTTCGGCCAGTTTTTGATCAAAAACATCTTTGTCACCATAGGTCGCTAATTCTATTTTGTATCGAGAATATTTCGATTTGCGACCTACTGGCGTGCAGGTGCCTTTATACAGTTTTAAACGGATCGTCCCAGACACACGTTCCTGTGTTTTAGCAATGTAAGCGTCGAGCTGTTTTTTTAAAGGCGTTTCCCAAAGCCCGTAATAGATCATTTCAGCGTACTTATGAGCAACAGGCTGTTTATAACGCATGCTTTCGCGATCCAGGACTAAGGCCTCGAGTTCTTGATGCGCGCTGTGCAGAACCGTTGCTGCTGGATTTTCATAAATCTCTCGGGATTTGATCCCGACCAAGCGGTTTTCAATCATGTCAACCCGACCTACACCATTGGCGCCGGCGATTTTGTTGAGTTCATGAATAAGGGCAACGGGTTGATAACTTTTTCCGTCAATTTTGACCGGAATCCCTTCTGCAAATTCAATCTCGATATAGGTTGCTTTGTTAGGTGCTTCTAGCGGATTGGTTGTCATCTGATAGATTTCCTCTGGTGGTTCTGCCCAGGGATCTTCAAGAATACCGCACTCAATGCTGCGTCCATAAAGGTTTTTATCGACGCTGTACGGACTTTTTTTGGTGACCTCAACCGGAATCTTATGCTTCTTGGCATATTCGATTTCTTGTTCGCGGGTCTTAAATTCCCAGATCCGCACCGGTGCGATTTGTTCCAATGTCCGATCTAAAAGCGAAATCGTCGTCTCAAAACGAACCTGATCGTTGCCTTTGCCCGTGCATCCGTGGGCAACCGCCGTTGCTTTTTCTTTGTGAGCAATCTCGACCTGATGTTTGGCAATCAGCGGACGAGAAAGCGCGGTGGCTAGGAAATATTTGTTTTCATAAACCGCTCCGGCCTTGAGTGCGGGAAAAACATAGTCGTTAACAAACTCTTCCTGCAAATCCAAGACATAGGCCTTGGAAGCACCGGTCTTTAACGCGCGATTTTCGATCGATTTGAAATCTTCCTGCTGCCCCACATTCGCGATGAATGCGATGGAATCGTATTTTTTGCTTTCCAGCCATTTGATGATGCAGGAGGTATCAAGTCCGCCAGAATAGGCTAAAACAACTTTTTTCATATTTCAAACTCCCTTATTTTTTATTTCGTCTTCAATAAAAAAGCTAGCACGGCCTTTTGGACGTGCAAACGGTTTTCCGCCTGGTCAAATACGACCGAATGTTTACCATCGATGACATCGGCACTCACCTCTTCACCGCGGTGCGCGGGAAGACAATGCATAAAGATATGGTCCTTGTCAGCGGATTGCAGCAATTTTTTATTGACCTGGTAATTCTGAAATATTTTTAACCTCTTCTTGGCTTCTTTTTCCTGCCCCATACTGACCCAGACATCAGAATAAATCACCTGTGCTGATTTGACTGCTTCCTGAGGAGAATGGGTCAATTTGATTTGCGCGCCGGATTTTTTCGCAATGGTTTGCGCTGATTTGACAATCTCTGAAAGAGGTTCATAACCTTTGGGGGTTGCTATTCGCATATGGATACCGAGTTTGGAACAGCCAATCAAGAGCGAGTGACAGACATTGTTGCCATCGCCGATATAAGCCAAGGTGAGCCCTTTCAAGTTTTTAAATGTTTCCTGCACCGTGAGCAAATCCGCCAAGGCTTGGCAAGGATGATAAAGATCGGACAAGCCATTGATGATCGGAATGCTAGCTTGCTCGGCAAGTTCAACAATGACTTTGTGCGCATGGGTGCGGGCGACAAGGGCGCTTAAGTATCGAGACAATGTTTTAGCAACGTCGGTCGTTGATTCCCGTTCCCCCAAATTGATTTCTTCCGGCCCCAGATAAATGCAATTCCCACCCAGTTGGTTAACACCAACCTCAAAAGAGACCCGGGTGCGGTTTGATGGCTTTTGAAAAATCAAACCAATGGATTTGCCAAGGAGCAGTTGCGATCCAAAAGTTCGGTCCCTTTTAAATTTGGCGCTCGATTCCAAAAGCTGTTGGATCTCTGTGGCGGTATAATCGAATAATGTGATCAGATCGCGTTTCATATCGTTGTTTCCATTGCTTTTTCTAAAATGTGTAAGGCCCGATCAATCTGTTTTTTTGTAACATTTAAGGCCGGCATGATGCGTAAAACATTTCCCTGCGTGCAATTGATGATCAATCCGTGTTTGAGGCATTCCTCGATGAGGGGTTTACCTTCGATGGTGAGCTCAACACCAATCATTAATCCTAACCCACGGACTTCCTTCATGCAATTGAATTTTGACTGCAAATGTTTTAATTTTTTGATCAAGTATTCGCCCATTCGTTTAGCATTGGGTAACATCTTATCGGCAACAATGGCCTTGAAAACTCCTAACGCGGCCTTGCAAATCAGCGGGCTACCGCCAAAGGTCGAGGCGTGCATTCCGGGTTTCAAAACCCCACAAAATTTTTTTCCGACGACCAAAGCCCCTATGGGCAGTCCACCCCCTAAGGCCTTGGCCAAGACCATGGCATCGGGGATCACCCCATAATGTTTGTAAGCAAAGATTTCACCAGTACGCCCCATACCCGTCTGTACTTCGTCAAAAATGAGCAAGATGTTTTTTTGATCGCACAACTTACGCAATTCTTGAATGAAGGTTTGCTCAGCAATATGGATCCCTCCTTCGCCTTGGACCAGTTCGAGCAGGATGGCAACGGTCTTTTCACTCAGTGCATTTTTGACCGCTTCGATATCGTTGAAGGCAACGTGTTTGAACCCGTCGAGCAATGGCAAAAATCCTTCTTGGTATTTGCTTTGTCCGGTAGCACTCAAGGCCCCTATGGTTCGGCCATGAAAATTTTTATTCATGGCAATGATTTCATGACGATGGTCGCTTTGTCCATAGGCCTTGGCCAGTTTGATGGCGGCCTCGCAGCCTTCGGCGCCACTGTTGCAGAAAAAGATTTTTCCGGCAAAAGAATTGCGGATGATTTCTTTAGCCAATTTCGCCTGCTGCAGATGATAAAAATTGTTAGGGATATGGATCAGTTTTCCGATTTGATCGCGCACCCCGGCCATGACTTTCGGATGACAGTGTCCGATGTTGTTGACCCCCCATCCCGGGAAAAAGTCCAAATATTTTTTCCCATGGATATCGGTCAAACTCATTCCTTTGCCCTTGACGAAGATCAAAGGTGTCCGCGTATAGGTATCCAAAATATATTTGTGGTAATTGGCAATGATATCTGTTTGGTTCATTTTTTCAGTTGATGGCCTCCCCAATTCTCACCTCGCAGGTTGGCATGGGGGAACATCATTTCCTATTTGGAATTAACGATCTGGGTTCCGATCCCCTGATCGGTAAAGATTTCTAATAACAGCGCGTGCCGGAGTTTGGCGTCGACGATATGCGCTTTTTTTACTCCGCCAACCACGGCTTCAATCCCAGCCTGAACTTTGGGGATCATGCCGCCTTGAATGACCTTTTGTTCGATCAATTTTTCAATCTCGTGTACGTTTAAAGAAGAGATGAGTGAGCTAGGATCATTCAAGTCACGAATCACACCTTGCACATTCGTTAATAAGACCAGCTTTTCGGCTTTTAAAGAAACCGCAATGGCGCTTGCCACCTCGTCGGCGTTGACGTTATGGGTCTGCTTTTCAGTGCTGATCCCCATGGGAGAAATGACAGTGATGCAGCCTTGCTGGATATGTTCTTCAATGGCTTTTCGTTCAACATTTTTGATGGTGCCGACAAACCCCAGATCTTTGGACGCTGTTTTCTTCTCAACGTGAATGATGTTTTCCTGTCCCTTCAATCCCGTGACATCGCCGCGCAGCTCCTTGATTTCTTGGACAATGCTTTTATTCAATTTATCCAATTCCTCGGTAACGATTTGCAAAGTTGTTTGATCAGTGACGCGAATACCGTCGTGAAATTTGGAAATGACGCCCAGCTCTTTTAATCGCGAGCTGATGTGCGGCCCACCCCCATGAACCAAAACAACACGGATCCCAACACAGCTCAAGAAAACGATATCGCCCAAGACCTGTTTGCGTATTTGCTGATCGTGTAAGATGCTGCCACCGTACTTAATCACAAACACTGTGCGGCGAAAGGCGTGGATATAAGGAATTGCCTCAACAAGGACACTGGCTTTTTCGATGAATTTTTTCATGGAGCAGTCCAATTTAAGTGTAAGCGCCGTTGATTTTGATGTAATCAAGGGAAAGATCTGTTGTGTAGACGCAGGCCTGATGACTGCCGCGTTTGAGGGCAATCGTGATGGTAATGTTTTTTTTCTTGAAAGAGCTGAAGGAAATTTTTAGTTCATTCTCCGAGATTGTAAGACCCAAGGCCCCGATGGCGGCCGCGACCCGTCCCCAATTGGGATTGCTGCCATAAGCCGCGGTTTTTACCAGATTGGAGTTGGCAATGGCCAAAGCCGTTTGACGGGCTTCCTTTTTGCCTTTTGCTCCGTTGACGCGGATTTCTAAAAATTTGGTTGCCCCTTCGCCGTCCCTAACGATTCGTTTCGCGAGATCCAGACACACATAGTGCAAGGCAGCGTAAAATTTTTTATAATTTTTATCAGCAGAGCGGATTGTTTTATTCTTTGCTTGGCCATTGGCAAAGAGTGTCACCATGTCGTTGGTGCTCATACATCCGTCGATGGTGATGCAGTTGAAGGTGCCATCAACGCAATCCGCTAATGCTGTTTGCAGCAGGGATGCCGAAATGGCAGCATCGGTCGTGATAAACCCAAGCATGGTCGCCATGTTGGGTGCGATCATACCTGATCCTTTAGCGCAGGCGCCGATAGTGATTTTTTTTCCGTCAATCACTGTCTGTACGGCGATTTCTTTCGCGATGAGATCTGTTGTCAAAATCGCTTCGGCCGCTTTTTTCCCTCCCTGATGAGAAAGTCCCTGCACGAGCTGTGCTGCTGCTGCCACGATTTTGTTAAAGGGCAGTGGTTTGCCGATGATGCCAGTCGAGGTGACTAAAACATCTTCGGTCTTTATCTTGAGCAATTGAGCGATCAATTCCGTTGATTGTTTGGCGTAAAGCATTCCGAACTCACCAGTGAAGCAGTTGGCGTTGCCGCTGTTAACAATGATCGCCTGGGCTTGATGATTTTTGATATGTTCTTGGCTGACGATCAACGGTGCCGCTTTAATGGAATTTTTTGTAAAGACTCCGGCTGCCACACAGGGATTTTCGGCGTAGATCAGAGCCAAATCTGGTTTGCGAGAGCGTTTGATTCCGCACCATAGGCCATTGGCCAAGAATCCAGGTGTGGCCGTGACGCCACCATTGATTGTTTTCATAGCAACCCCGTTGTTTCTTCAAATTGATGCATGATATTCATATTTTGGACGGCCTGACCAGCAGCCCCTTTGAGAAGATTGTCAATTGCCGAGGTGATGATCAAAAGTTTTTTATTTTCATCGACGCTGATTCCGATGTCGCAGAAATTCGTATAGGCCACATTTTTCAATTCCGCGTGTTCATTCGGTTTTAAGACCCGTACAAAGGGTTCGGTTTTATAAAATTTTTGATACAGATCGTAAACCTGCTGGTAAGACATTTTTTTATTTAAGGAAATGTAAATGGTCGCCAAGATCCCTCGATTGACAGGCAAGAGATGCGGAACAAATGTCAAAGGGAAATCCTTGCCAGCCAGACGGGACAAGTAATGTTCGATTTCCGGTATATGTTGATGGTTGAGAACTTTATAAGCCTTAAAGTTGTCATTGACTTCACAGAACATCAAGCTTTCGCTGAGTTTTTTACCTGCGCCGCTCACTCCGGATTTGGCGTCGATGATGATCTGTTCGACGGTGTTGGAATAAGTGGCCATGATGGGAGCGCAGCCTAAGATTGCGGCGGTCGGGTAGCATCCCGGATTGGCGACAAGAATGGCCTTTTTGATTTGTGTTCGGTAAAGCTCCGGCAGCCCGTAAACCGCATTCTTAAGATTCCCTTGATCCTTGTGCACGGTTTCATAAAATTTTTGATAATGATCAGCCTCGGGAAGACGGTAATCGGCGCTCAAGTCAATGATTTTCATTTTGGATTTCAATAATTCTGGTGCCAATCCCATGGCAACGGTGTGCGGAACCGCTAAAAAAATCACATCACAAGCCTTGACCGCTTTTTCTGCCTGATAGCGACTGCAGGATAACGAGCATTGCCCTTTTAACTTCGGCCAGATATCTTCCACCTTACCGCTGGTTTGATTGGCACTGACATAGGTCACCCTTACCTTTGGGTGTTTGAGAAGGATTTCTAAAGCGGTTACGCCAGAATAGCCACTGATACCAACAATTCCAACTTTGATCATTGAATGCCTCATATTTTTCGCTAATTGTTGCTAGAGAAATGTTTATAATAAAAGAAAAAACCTATCTCGTCAACGTTTTTATCGAGGGAGATAGGTTTTTCTGTTTGAAATCTTAAATTTTTGGTGTTATCTTTTGACCCACTGAAACTTCCTACGTGCCCCCTTTTGTCCGGGTTTCTTTCTTTCCTTCATTCTGTCATCTCTGCGTAAGCAGTCAGCCTTTTTTAACAATGGCTTATACTCACCATCGATTTTAACCAAGGCTCGTGAAAGCCCTAAACGGAATGCGCCGGCCTGACCAGACATCCCGCCACCATTGACTTCAACAGCAATATCATATTTTTTTAATGTATTCGTGATTTTCATAGGTTCCATGATCATGATTCGATCTGTTTCTTGATTGAAATATTTTTCAAATTCGCGTTTGTTCACCTGGATGGTGCCCTGTCCCGGAGTAAGATTGACTCGGGCAATCGCGTTTTTTCGTCGGCCCGTGGCGCCATATTTAACGATTTCAACCATGACTATTTTTTCTCCTCGGATATGACCAGGGTAATTGGTTTTTGTGCTTGATGCGGATGTTTGTCTCCGGCATAAACCCGTAGTCGAGTGCGTATGGCGTAACCTAACCTGCCACGCGGAATCATCCGATCGACGGCCGACCTGATCACAGCCTCCGGCGATTTTTGTAAAAGTTGCGCGAGACTCAAACAACGCTGTCCCGACGGATAGCCGGAATATTTTTGATAGACTTTGTCTTGTAATTTTTTTCCACTCACCTTGATTTTCGAGGCGTTGATGACAATCACCGAGTCCCCGGTTTCCAAGTGAGGCGTATAAATCGTTTTATGTTTCCCTCGTAAAATTGTAGCAACCTTGGCCGCCAACCGACCTAGGATCACATCTTTGGCATCGACCAAATAATATTTGCGTTCAATCTTTTTGGGATCTGGAAGATAGCTTTTACTGAGCTTCATATTCACCTCAAAGGTTCATTTTAACAATGCGCAAAATTATAACATTTTTATGCGTCTTGTCAATGGTTTATAGGCATTTTTGAGTGAATTGTCTTAACTCCGCTCTTTTTAAACCAAACAATACTTTTCCAGCGCTTACATTTTTCTTCGGAATATTTTAGGAATGGGAGAAATTTGCCGATCGACCGAAAGACACCATGATCGTTCATCCAATTCCCGTATTCGACATATTCCGGATAATTGGAAAGATGATTTTCTTCGGTTCGGGCGCGTAGGTAATAGATGAATGAGATAAACAACAGGCTTAGGGTGTTTTTGAGAGCCACGCCAGGGCCACTGACTGAGAGAAATGGCAAAGAAATGAGCCACCAGCTGGCAACTTTACACACATAGGCTGGGTGTTTGGTAAAGCGGTATGGTCCGGACGTGATGAGCCCTCGATAAGTGAGATTGGACATGCGATAACCAAAGGCCACTGTGGATAGGCCGTAAACAAGCGTTAAAAAGAAAATCACAATCGCGTAGAAGTAATAAAAGATGGGAAAAAAAGCGAACCAATGCTGCCATTGAAGACCATCGTCATATTGAAACAGTCCAATGCCAAAATAGGTATTGAGCGGATCATAACACATCAAACAAACAAGCCATCCCAAAAATGTTGGTTCTGTGGATCGGATGTGGGTGTCTAAAATCCGACAAGTGAAGACATATCCTAAGAGACCATAGATAACATCAGCAGTATAAAATAGATCTAAAAGATAGCCGTGAAAAGATAAAAAGTTCCAGCTCTTTTCATGAAAGGAAAGGTTATGTTCGAGATATCTTAAAAGGAGGACAAAAAGAAAAGGTGTGAAAAAACCCTTAATGAACCAGACCCGAATATATTCTTTAAGGACTTGAGCATCAATGTCCCTCCAGCGTCCAATTATCAGGCAGCCCATTTGCCAGTATTCATCATAAGGATTTTTTTGTTGGCGGTCAATTTTGCAAAAATAGATGGGGCTAAGAACGATCAACCATGGCGCGGCAGGATTGAGAAATTTTAAAAAGGTCTCCAGCATGGAGCCCGGGAAAAACGTGTCAATGAGGTAATAGAAACAAAGGATAACGAAGATCGTTGTGTAAAAGCCGATCAATTTGATGACGAGACGTTCTTTATTGAATTGAGTTGGTTTGGTTAGAAGATCGGTGGATGGTCGTCGGTATATCTGAACAATGAAAAGGTCGTATAGCCATAAAGGAATGACCGTTGTCAAAAGGCAGAGTAACATCAGCTGGATCGATCCCATTGATGGAAAAAATTTAGGAAGCAAAGTCATCGTGGCAAAAAAGAAAAACAGACATCCCAAATTCACTCGATAGTTCGCGGAGGAGTTTGGCAAGGATTTTTTTATTTTTTCTATTTCAAATGATGCCATTTTTTGTCCTGTTGAAGCAGATTTTCAGTATACTACTTTCGAAAGATATAATCCATGCGCTGGCGCGGTTTTTTTAACGAGGACTTCACGGTTTTTTTGTTCGAGAAAAGTTTTAGCTGCCGTTGCTGGCAAGCGCCCCTTACCTATTTCTAAAAGTAGTCCAACAATATTTCTGACCATTTTATAAAGAAACCCGTTAGCTTCGATCTCAATCAGGAGGTGCTCATGTTTTTTTTTGATTTCCAGACGATAAATCGTTCGTGTTGTATTTTTTTCATTTTGATCGTGGCCACCAGCGGGGTCTTTAGACGCTAAGGATCGAAAGTCGTTTTTGCCGATGAAGAATTGGGAAGCCTCTCGCATCCTGCGAATGTTCAGCGGATATGGAACGTGCAAGGAATGCCCGTGGATCAGACTGCTTCGCAAAGTACGATTCAATAACCAATATTGATAGGTCTTACGTTTGGCCGAATATCGGGCGTGAAACGTTTGGGAGGTTTCCTCGAGTTGCAGAACAACAACATCCTTTTTGAGATGGGCGTTGATGGCCTTTAAAAGTTCGGTCGTTGTCAGACGGGTAATGGTCTTGAAATTCGCGACCTGTCCTTTGGCATGGACACCGCTGTCGGTCCGTCCAGAACCATAGAGCCGCGTATTTTTTTTAAAAATAGCGAGCAGAGCGTTTTCTAGATCCCCCTGCACTGTCCGACATTGTTTTTGAAGTTGCCACCCTTGGAATTCGCTGCCATCATATTCGATCGTCAGCTTAAAATTGCGGAGTTTCTCCATGCGGGATCACTGTTGGTGTTTTTTGATGATTTCCTCGGCGATCTGGATCGCGTTGGTCGCGGCACCTTTTCGAAGGTTGTCGGCGACAACCCAAAGATTGAGACCATTCTTGATGCTCTCATCTTCGCGGATACGGCCGACAAAAGTGTCGTCTTGACCGGCAACGTCGAGCGGTTGTGGGTATTTGCTGTGGCGCAAATCATCGATGATATGTACGCCCGGCGCCTTACTTAAGAGTTCAATTGCTTTTTCTCTTGTCAATTTCTTTTCAGTTTCAATATTGATCGATTCGGAATGCGCCCAAAGCACCGGCACCCGCACGCAGGTTGCCGTAACACGGATCGAATCATCGCCCATGATTTTTTTGGTTTCATTGACCATCTTCATTTCTTCTTTGGTATAGAAGTTGTCCATGGCGACATCAATCTGTGGAATCAAATTGAACGCGATCGGGTGCGGAAACGCTTTGGGTGGAGTCTGCCGGTTGATCACTTGTTTTTCCAGTTCTTCAATCGCCTCAGAGCCTGCCCCGGATACCGACTGATACGTCGAGACCACAATCCTTTTGATACGCGCGTAGTCATGCAGCGGTTTAAGGGCAACAACCATTTGAATGGTGCTGCAGTTAGGGTTGGCAATGAGACCTTTATGTTTTTCGATGTCTTGAGGGTTAACTTCTGGAACAACCAGCGGGACCGTTGGATCCATTCGAAAGGCACTGGTATTATCGATCACGATCGCTCCGGCCTTGACCGCCGACGGAGCGTATTCCAAGCTCAACGCCGCCCCTGGTGAAAAAAGCGCGAAATCGATTCCTTTAAAAGCGTCATGGCTCAGTTTCACGGCTTTAACTTTTCTGCCGTTGATTTCATAGCTTGGGCATTCGTCTGGATTCGAAGACATCGGGCGCAGTTCATTGATCGGAAACTTTCGTTCTTTGAGCACTTGGTACATGCAGTATCCAACAGCCCCACGGATTCCAACAATGGCCACATTATATTTTTTCATGGGTTTCTTTTTTAATTTTTTGAAAGTTGTTCCACAATCGCGTCACCTACCTGCGACGTCGTCATCCCCATCTTTCCAACCTGCATGGATTTCATTTTTTTAATCACGGTACGCATGGCCTTTTCCAATTCTTGAGCGGCCGCGTTTTCTCCCAAATGATTCAGTAGCATAGCACCGCTAGCGATAGCGGCAATGGGGTTGATGACATTTTGACCGGTGAATTGAGGTGCTGTCCCATGGACCGGCTCAAACATGCTGACCCCGTGGGGATTGATATTGCCGCTGGGTGCGACCCCCATTCCGCCCTGGGTCACGGCGGCAAGATCAGTGATGATGTCACCGAACATATTGCTGGTGACAATCGTATCAAAACGTTCCGGGGCTTCGATCATGTAGATGCACATCGCGTCGACGTGGACATAATCCGTTAAAATCTTTGGAAATTCATTCGCGATTTCTTGAAACACCCTTTGCCAAAGGTCAAAGACATAAGTCAAGACATTGGTTTTTCCGCACATCGTGACTTTTCCGATATATCCTTTGCCTTTTTCTGATGAGGACAATCCTCGCCAAGGTTCGGTCTGATGACGGTTTTGGCAGAATTCAAAGGCGTAACGAACGCAGCGCTCAACCTGTTTGTAAGAATAAATCATGGACTGAATCGCCACTTCCTCTTTGCTGCCTTTGTTTTTAAATTCCCCCACACCGGTATACAGGTCTCCAGTATTCTCACGGATGACCGTGTAATCAATGTCCTGTGGTTTTTTATTTTTGATTGGAGTTTCGACATTTTCATAGAGCCTGACGGGACGAAGGTTGATGTACTGATCCAAATCAAAACGTAATTTGAGTAAGATCCCTCGTTCCAAAATACCGGGTTTCACCTCAGGATGCCCGATTCCTCCTAAATAAATCGCCTGAAATTTCTTAAAGTTTTTGATGTCGTCATCGGATAAAATATGTCCGGTCTTTAGATAGCGGCCACCACCGAAATCAAATTCGGTTTTCACTAAACGGAAGGAATGTTTTTTTGAAACGACGTCCAGGACTTTACATCCTTCGCGAATGACTTCTGGCCCGATGCCGTCTCCGGGAATAACAGCTATTTTATAAATTTTTTCTTTCATTTTTGTTAAGGCGAAAATCGTTGTGCTGAATTACTCTCGGAATTTTTTTACGATGATGGAAGCGTTGTGCCCACCAAAACCTAAAGAATTGCTCATCGCTGTCTGCACCTTCAGTTTGCGGGCGGTGTTAGGAACATAATCAAGATCGCATTCTGGATCCGGAGTTTCGTAGTTGATGGTGGGAGGAATGATGTCATCCTTCAAGGCCCAAACACAGGCGGCAAGTTCAACTCCACCGGCTGCCCCGAGCAGATGCCCAGTCATCGATTTGGTTGAGCTGACCGGGACTTTCTTGGCGATATCACCAAATACTGTTTTAATCGCCATCGTCTCAACTTTATCGTTCAATTTAGTTGAAGTACCGTGCGCGTTGATGTAAGAGATGTCTTTGGGAGTCATTCCGGCATCCTTGATCGCCAGAGCCATGGCCTTAGCCGCTCCCGCCCCCGTCGATTCTGGGGCGGTTACGTGATATGCATCTGAGGTGCGGCCATAGCCGCATAGTTCGGCCAAAATGGGAGCGCCCCGTTTTTTGGCATGTTCCAAAACTTCTAAAACAACAACACCAGCACCTTCCGCCATAACAAAACCATCCCGGTTCATTTCAAAAGGACGGCTGGCCCTTTCTGGCTCATGGTTCCTTTTTGTCAAGGCCTTGAGCGCGCAAAATCCACCGACCCCCAGCACTGTTGTAGCACTTTCGCTCCCGCCGGCGAAAATGACATCAGCATCACCGTATTGGATGAAGCGCATGGCATCGCCAATGGCATTTGTTGCCGTGGCACAGGCGGTGGCAACACAAGTGGCTGGTCCGCGAGCACCGGTGTCAATGGAGACTTGTCCGGAAGCTTCATTGATGATCAGCTTTGGAATAAAAAAGGGTGATATCTTGCTGGGACCGCGTTCGAGAAATTTTTCATATTCAACCTGCAAAGTACGCAGACTGCCAATGCCGGAACCGATCAGGACACCGACCCGATCAAGGTCAGTTTTTTGCAAATCCAATTTCGCGTTCGCGATGGCTTCTCGAGTGGCGACAACGGCAAATTTCACAAAATTTGCCAAATGCCGCGCGTCTTTGGTGTTGAAATGCGTTAAGGGATCAAAATCAATGACGTCGCCGGCGATCTGGCATTCGAAATCTTTGGCGTCAAATGATGTGATGGGACGGATGCCGCTTTTTCCTTCAACCAATGATTTCCAAAATTTGGCGCTTCCGGTCCCGACCGGAGAAATCACACCCATTCCCGTAATAACGACTCGTCTTTTTTGCATAGTCTAAATTTCTCTGAATAAAATTCAGCCCCGATTATGATCGGGGCCTTATATGTTGGTTTGGAGTGCTGACTGCGGATAGGTATTTATTTTTTTGCCGCTTTTTCTTCGATATATCTGATCGCGTCACCAACCGTGGTCATCTTTTCCGCATCTTCGTCGGGGATTTCAACACCGAATTCTTCTTCCAACGCCATAATCAATTCGACGGTGTCTAAGGAATCCGCTCCAAGATCGTCAATGAATGACGCTTGAGGTGTGACCTCTTCGGCTTTGACGCCCAACTGTTCAGCGATGATTGATTTTATTTTTTCTTCGACAGCCATGAAAGTCCTCCTTTTTAACCTAAAATAGGTTTTATATTGCCATTCCCCCATCAACAATGATGGTTTGCCCTGTTATGTAATCTGCCTCTTTTGAAGCAAGGAACAAGCATACCCCGGCAATGTCTTGGGTCGTTCCTAAACGACCGAGAGGGATGCTTTTTAAAATTTCTTCTCGGTTTGTTGCTTTGATTTGATCAGTCATTTCGGTTTGGATGTACCCTGGGGCAACCACATTGGCGGTAATCCCTCGTGAAGCGAATTCTTTGGCAACCGATTTGGTGAAACCAATGATTCCGGCCTTACTTGCCGCGTAATTGGCCTGACCGGCGTTTCCGAGAATGCCAATGATCGACGCAATGTTGATGATCTTACCCTTACTATTCTTCAACATTGCCTTTGCGACAGACTTTGTGACGTTGAAACAGCCACGCAAATTTGTGTTAAGTACGGCGTCCCAGTCCTCTTCTTTCATGCGTAACAGCAAATTATCCTTGGTGACGCCAGCGTTGTTAATCAATATATCAACCCGCTTATGCTTGTCAAGAATTTTTTTAACCGTTTCTTGAACATTTTCGCTGTTGGCGACGTCACAGAGGTAATATTCGCTTTTAAAACCGTCTTCGAGGATTTTTTTGGTTGTCGAGGAGAGAATTTCTTCGTTGCGGCCAAGGAGAATAACATGGGCTTTGGCGTTGGCAAACTCTAAAGCAATTTCCTTGCCAATCCCGCGGGTTGCCCCCGTGACCACAACGACTTCATTGTCAAAATTCATCAGTCAATTTTTCCTTTTTATGAATTGTGTTAAAAGTCATTTGTATCATAACAATCAAAACTTCATTTGCAAGATAAAAATTACGGATTGATTTGATGGATAGCGCTGTGGCAGGATTTAAAGAAATTCTAGCTCTACGT
The DNA here is from genome assembly GCA_023247795.1 of Candidatus Omnitrophota bacterium. Classification (GTDB taxonomy): domain Bacteria; phylum Omnitrophota; class Gorgyraeia; order Zapsychrales; family JANLHA01; genus JAHFFS01. The sequence continues at coordinate 31,586 of JAHFFT010000009.1, read as the reverse complement.
TAATCAACCCGTTTTCAGGGTTGGCGATTTTGGAGAAGGCTTTTTTGGTAAGATCAATGACCCGCCCCTCATTGACTAAGCGGCGGTGCGGCCCGCGGTCATTGACGCGAACGACGATCGATTTGCCGTTTTCAATATTGGTTACCTTGATCCGTTGATGAAACGGGACATCCCATTTGGCACAGGTAAAGGCCTGATCATCAAAGATCTCATTATTGGCTGTCCGTTCAATGACTCCGGGATCAGTCCTTGAGTACCAAGACGCCATGCCGGTTTCAACTGGGGGAACTTCCGGTTCTGTCTGCCTACCGTATTTGACATAGGCATAGGCTGTGCTGGTAAACAGCAATATGGCGATAACAAGCAACTTAAGGTTATTAAACACCTCTTCCCTCCTTTTATACCAATTAGTTAACCATACCACAGGAAAGCGGGTCTGGGAAGGGTTTGCAAAATCGTTGATATTTTATAACATATTAAAATTAAATGGGTTACAAGTTGATGGTTATTTATTGAGGTTTTATTGGGTATTAATGGAAGTCAGCGTCTTCTATGTCATCATAGTGGGTTGATGAACGCTTGCGAGAGTTTTTGGGTTTGCTTTGAGAGGATTTAAAAAATTTTTGTAACTTATTGCGGGTTATGTACTTAATAACAATACGGCTGGCAGGGAATAACAGTAAAAGTCCCATAAGATCACTCAGAAATCCCGGAATCAATAGTAGAATCGCCCCAGTCATGATGAGGAGTCCGTCCAGCAAGGCTCCACTTGGCATTTTATCCTGGTTGAGTTGATCTTGTAGTTTTTTCATCAACAAGGGGCCTTGGATTTTTATGATTGCAGCCCCTAAAACTCCGGACAGAATCATCAACAAGAAGGCGTTTCTTGGCCCTAAAATGCTGCCTACTCGCATCGTCACCAGCAATTCGAGGAATGAAAGAATAACGACAATGAGGGCAAAATTGATAAACATTGTTAGAATTTTACCTTTGGCAGCAATTCTAAGACAGATTGTTTGATGAAGTCACGCTCGTAGAAATCAAGATCAATGATTTTGCCGTTCCAGACCAAGAGGTCTAAGTCAATGCTGCGTGGACCGAATTTGCTGCTGCTTTTACGGCCTAAGGCGTGCTCTATTTTTTTTAGGGTGCTTTGGAAAGAGGTTTGTTCAAGGACCGTTTCAACTAAAACCGCTCCGTTTAAAAAATTGGCTTGGTCAGGATAACCAATGGGAGTGGTCTCAACAAATTGGCTGGCCTTGATGATGGGAAAATTTTTATGGATCAACTCTTTGGCTTGAACGATGTTTTTTTGTGGATCGATGTTTGAGCCAAGGCCAATGACCGCGATGTTCATTTTGATTTGCGTTGTTCTGTGAATTCGACCGAAACCGATTGGGCGAATCGGAGTGCCTGTGGCTTATCAATGCGGACCGTTGCTTTGATCACCTTTTGTTCTTCCATCACAATCCCTAAAATCTCGGCGGTCAATTTTTCCAAGAGGAAGAATTGGGATTGTTCAACGAATTGGATGATTTTTTTTGTGATTGTTTTATAGTCGACGGTGTCTTTAATGTCATCGGTTTGAGTTGCTTTTGTGATGTCACATTCCATTTCAATATTGATGAGGACGTCTTGTTTTTGTTCTCGTTCCCAATCAAAAATGCCGATGATGGTTCGCAAATGCAGGTCCGTGATTCTTATTTTTGCCATAGGAGTCCCCTTTAGATCAAATGTTCGCCGCCGTCAACGTAAATGATCTGACCGGTTAAAAAGTCATTGTTGAGAAGAAACTCGATGGATTGTGTGATGTGTTGCAACTCCCCTTTCTTTCTTAAAGGGATCCGTTGGGTGAGACGTTGCAAATAGCTCTGCTTTTCGCCTTCGGGAGCCAAGATCAATCCAGGGGCAATTCCATTAATACGGATGGCTGGAGCCAATTCCAAAGCCGCCATCGTTGTGAGTTCGGCCAGCGCTTTTTTTGCCAGCAGATAACTGAAGCGCGGGGCTTTTGCGTCGCTGATCCGCGTGTCCAAGATGTTGATGATGTTCCCTGCTTTGTACCTTTTGGCGAATTGCGAAATCAAAAGGAATGGGACCCGAACGTGGACAGCCATGTCATTTTCAAATTGTTTGAGATCCCCCTTCTTCAATGTCGAAGGTTGAAACAGCGAGGCATTGTTGACGAGCACATCGATTTTTGAATAATGAGTAAAAACGCGTTTGACAAAATTTTGTGTTGATTGTAAATCGGTAAGATCTGCTGGAAAGATTTGGCAATCAACATTCAAATTTTTAATGGCTTGGGCTGTTTTTTCTGCCGCCGCTTTTGATGTGTAATAGTGAAGGGCAATGCTGTATCCTTGCGCCGCTAGGGATAAGGCAATGGCCTGGCCGATCCGTTTGGCCCCGCCAGTCACTAAAGCAACTTTTGACTTGGTATTTGACATCCGCTCGAATTTATTATAGGTTACATTGTGCTTGTTGACTTAAAACAAACCGAATTCGCATATTAACATAGTCAAATTTTCGTGTCAAACGTCTTAGTACCCTCCTCGAGAAGGAAGGTATCATGAACCCCATTGCTGATTATCATATGCACACCCCACTTTGCGGCCATGCGATAGGCCTTCCGCAAGAATATGCCAAACAAGCTTTGCAGGTTGGGTTGGAAGAGATCGGTTTTTCCGACCATGCCCCTTTTGTTGTCAAAGATTTGCCCGGAATAACGATGAAGATGGACCAACTTCCTCAATACTATCGAATGATTGAACAGGTTCGCGATCAGTATCGAAATGAATTGCGGATCAAAGTGGGGATTGAAGCGGATTTTGTTCCTGGCTATGAAGAAAAGACTAAAGCGATCCTCAAGGATTATCCTTATGATTATGTGATTGGCTCGGTGCATTTTATCCGGGGTTGGGGGTTTGATAACCCGGAGGAACGTGATCAGTGGGACCAGAATGATATCAACGAGGTCTATTGCCAGTATTATTCCCTTTTACGACAGTCAGCGCAAAGTCAGTTGTTTGATATTATGGCGCATGTGGATTTGGTCAAAAAATTTGGTCATCGCCCTTCTGCATTTTTAGCTGAGGAAGTCGAAAAAACCGCACAGGTTTTTAAGGAGTCGGGTGTTGCGGTGGAAATCAATACCTCGGGGTTGCGAAAACCGGTTAAAGAGATTTATCCGTCGCTGTTGGCCTTGAAAATTTACGCACGATGTCAAGTCGCTCTCTGCTTTGGCTCAGACGCGCATGATCCCAAAGATGTTGGTAAGGATTATGGTCAAGCGTTGCAGCTGGCTAAGGCGGCCGGATATACCGAATATGTACTATTCAGTCAGAGAAAAATCGAACGGACAATAAAGCTATGATCAGGATTCAAGGGATTGATCATGTGGCCTTAAACGTTCGCGATCTCGACAAGACCGTTGCATTTTATACCAAGGTTTTGGGTTTGAAAATCACTGAGCGGGAACCTTCCAAGCCGGGTGTTGAATATTTTTTAGATTGTGGCCCGTCGCTATTGGGGGTCATACAAGCGAAAGATTTTGATCAGCATCACCCTTTTGCTAATGAAGGTCTTGGCGCGAACCATTTTTCTTTTCGGGTGGCAGCCAAAGATTTTGATGGGTTTATCAATCAACTTGAGTCTCATAGGGTCAAAATTGAATTCGCGAAAAAACGTTCGAAATCTTGGTCACTTTATTTTTATGATCTCGACGGGAACAAACTGGAAGCAACGGCCTGGCCGCTTGAAGATGGTTTGCCCATGGAGCAATGTCCGAAAGTCATTTATGATCCGCAAAGCAAAACCTGGAAACCCTACGGAGGGCAGGCCCTTTAGGGACTATCCCCCAAAAATAAATGGATAAAATGAAAATAAAAATTGGTGATCCAGCCCCATCTTTTTCGACCCCAGACCAAGATGGGAAAATTGTTTCGCTTAAAGATTTTTTCAAACAAAAAAACGTTGTTCTTTATTTTTATCCCAAGGATGACACCCCAGGCTGTACGGTTGAGGCCTGCGGTTTTCGTGATGAAATCAAATCATTTGAGAAGATCGATGCGGTTGTGCTAGGCGTCAGTCCGGATTCCGCCGAAAAACACACCAAGTTCATTGCCAAATTCCAATTGCCATTCACTTTATTGAGCGACGAGCAGAAAAAAATATGTCAAGATTATGGGGTTTGGGTCGAAAAATCCATGTACGGCCGCAAATATATGGGTGTGGCGCGGTCGACTTTTATCATTGGTAAAGACGGAAAGATCAAAAATATTTTTGAGAAAGTGACTCCCCAAGGTCACAATCAGGAAGTCCTTTCAGCTCTTAAAGTATTATGAATTATTGATCGGTCACCAAAATGTTGAATTTTGGTCCGGTTTTAAGCCCGACAAAGGGAAGGATTTCAATGCAATTCACCTGTCCGCTAACCTCGATAGTATGAATAATTCCATCCTTATTCGCCATTCTTGACGCGATATTGCTCACCTGTCCATCCAGCTCATTTTCATTAGGTAGTTTAACCAGATAACGGAATTCATAAGTGACGTTATCAATGGTTTTGTCATCGTATTCATAACCCGTGTCGAGTTTGCTCAGCAGGGTTGCGAATCCCAAATTTTTTAATTCTTGGATTTTAATTTGAATCAATTGTTCGGCGACGGGTAAGCATTTTGATTTTTGCGATTGGATAGAAAATAAAACGGTCAGTGATAAAACTAAGATGATGATGATGAAAATGCGCATTATGGTTTTGTGATCGAAAATCGTGTTCTTATGTAATTTTCCAAAAGGGCAATGAACTCATCTTTAATGCCTTCCCCTTTGAGGGTCGAGTGTTCTTTACCGTCGACGTAGACGGGTGCAACAGGCTTTTCAAAACTCCCAGGAAGACTGATGCCGATGTCCGCGTGCCGGCTTTCTCCAGGGCCATTGACCACACAGCCCATGACCGCGATTTTCAGACGCTCAACACCAGGAAATTCGTTTTTCCACTTCGGCATTTCGCGTAAGATGTGTTCATTGATGTCGCGGGCGAGGTATTGGAAATAATCGCTGCTGGTCCGTCCACAACCTGGGCAGCTGGTCACACTTGGCTTGAAGTAACGCAGTCCCAGCGATTGCAGAATGGTTTTGCAGATTTCAACTTCCCGCGAACGGGGCACCTGTGGCTGTGGTGTCAACGATACTCGGATGGTGTCTCCTATTCCCTGCTGCAGCAAAATCCCCAAGGCTGCCGAACTGGATGATATCCCTTGCATATCAGCCCCGGCCTCGGTCAAACCTAAATGCATGGCATAATCGCATCGCTCTGCCAGCCGCGAATAAACAGTCACCATATCCTGCAGCACCGACATCTTGACACTCAAAATGATTTTATTTTTTTCCATGCCGAGTTTTTGGGCGAGTTGAGCGCTTGTTAAAGCACTTTGAATCATCGCCGCATAAGTCACTTCTTTAAAGTCATTTGGGACTGCCAACTTCGCGTTTTCATCCATCAAGTGCGTTAGAAGCTCCTGGTCAAGTGACCCCCAGTTGACCCCGATCCGCACTGGTTTATCATGCTCGATGGCGATTTTAATGATCTGGCTGAAATTCTCATCGTGACGGTTGGCTTTGCCGACGTTCCCTGGGTTGATCCGGTATTTGTCCAATGCCTTGGCGCAATCAGGGTGTTTGCGTAAGAGCGTATGTCCGTTGAAGTGAAAGTCGCCAATCAGTGGAGTTTGATAGCCTTGATCTTTCAGACGTTTTCGAATGTGCGGGATCGCTGCCGCAGCCTCATCGTTGTTAACGGTGAGTCGTACCATTTCTGACCCGGCTTCAATCAGTTCGATTGTCTGTTTTAGACTGGCCTCGATATCCGACGTGGGTGTATCGGTCATCGACTGAATCACGATCGGACAACTGTTGCCGATACGGACCTTCCCCACCTTTACTTCAGGAGTTTGACGACGAGCTTTCAAGTCCATTGTTACCTTTCTTAAGCCTGTTTTTCTTTGCATTTTGTATGCGGCATGTTATAATTACCCCAAATTATAGAGAATTCTTGCTCGTCTTGCAACACAAACAATTTTAACGAAAAGACTGAATTTATGGAAATTTTTCTCGCCCGATCGCAAGGTTTTTGCGCCGGTGTTGCCAATGCCGTGGAAATGGTTGAACAGGCGTTAGAACGTTTTGGCGCGCCCCTTTATGTTTACCATGAGATTGTTCATAACACATTTGTGGTGAGTGACTTTCGCGGCCGTGGTGTTATTTTTGTGGATGATATCAACGATATCCCAGAAGGGGCTCGCGTGATCTTAAGTGCGCACGGAGTTCCTCCCGAGGTGATCAACAGTGCTAAAAAGCGAAATCTGAAATTTGTTGATGCCACCTGTCCTTTGGTCACCAAGGTGCATAAGGAAGCTGTTAAATTTTCTTTTCAGCAGCGGGCCACGATTCTCATTGGCCATAAAGGCCATCAGGAATTGATTGGGACCGCTGGGTACGTTAACCCGAAGTATCTTTACATCATCGAAAATGAGCAAGATGTGGAGCAATTGGACATCCCTAGCGAGACACCCGTTGGGTACCTAACCCAAACCACTTTGTCAGTTGATGAGACCAAAGGGATCATTGCAAAATTGAAAAGGAAATTCCCAAAGTTGGAAGGTCCGGCGCGTTCGGATATTTGTTATGCCACTCAAAATCGTCAGGATTCGGTCAAAGAATTAGCACGGGTGTGTGATTTGATCATCATTTGCGGTTCGCCGAACAGTTCCAACAGCAACCGCCTGCGAGAAACCGGGGCGAATGAAGGTGTCCCCAGTTATATCATTGACCGGGCCGAAGAATTGGATTTGTCCATCCTTAACGGTAAAAAGCGGATTGGCATCAGTTCCGGGGCCTCCGTTCCTCGCTTCATCGTCGATGAATTGATTGAACGGATCAAAGCGACTAACGAAGTTGTTCAAGTCCATTCCTTTGAAAATCCAGAGAAGAACATCATTTTTAAATTGCCTGGCTTAGAGGCGTTGGTTTAGAAGAGGTCATTATGGCAAAAGTCATTATCGACAATATTGAATACGACGCGCAGGATGGGAAACAGATCGATGACATTTGTCAAAAGGCCGGCATCCCCTTCAGTTGCAACTCCGGGGTTTGTGGGACTTGCCAGATTGAAATCATTGAAGGCGCGGATAATCTTGGCGAACTGAATCAGGAAGAACAAGACCTTGGCATGGACCGTAATAACCGCCTGGGTTGCCAATGTTCGATCAAAAGTGGTATTGTTAAAATCACATTTTAAATTTTTTCAATAAAATATGTTTGAACTCACCGAAAAACCCATTCTTCCTCAAGACTACCGTAAGTTATTTAAAGATGATCGTGCGGGAGGATTTGTCTTTTTCGAGGGCGTTGTTCGCAACTCTAACAACGGCCGAGATGTTAAGTCCTTAGAGTATGATGCCTATCCTGAATTGTGCCGGCCCCAAGCTCAGCAGATCATTTATGAAGCCGAAGAAAAATTTTCAGTTCAGAAAATTGTTATTGCGCATCGGACCGGTCATTTGCAGGTCGGTGATATTGCTGTGTGGATCGCAGTGAGCGCGCAGCATCGTGACGCGGCTTTTAGGGCCTGTCGATTTCTCATTGATGAAATCAAAATTCGTTTGCCGATTTGGAAAAAAGAGTTTTATAGTGATGGTGACTCAGGTTGGGTGAATTGTGAAACTCAAAGTAAGGATATTTTTTCAACAGTTCCTGAAAAGGAGCAGTATTATTCTAGGCAAACGGCATTGAAAGAAATCGGTGATCCCGGACAAAAGCGTTTGCAAGAAGCTAGGGTCTTGGTCGTTGGGGCCGGAGGTCTGGGGTGCGCGGCGTTGACTTCGTTGGCCGAGGCCGGTGTTGGCACCATTGGGATTTGCGAATTCGACACGTTAGAAATCCATAATCTCCATCGCCAGGCCCTTTATTCGGCCAATGATGTAGGAAAATCCAAAATTGAATTGGCAGTTGGCCGGCTTAAAAAAATGAATCCTTTTATTCGGGTCCTCTCCCATCCGGTTTGCCTTTCCGCAAGCAATATCCATGAGGTCATTGAAAATTACGACTGCATTCTTGACTGCACTGACAATTTTAAAAGCAAATATCTTTTGAACGACGCGGCATATCTTTCTAAAAAGGTCCTGATCCAGGCCAACATTTATCAATGGGATGGAGAAATCCACACCTATTATCCCGGTCAAAGTAAAACGTGCTTGCGCTGTCTCTGGCAAATAATTCCGCAGCCGGAATGTGTTGGCAACTGTGTTGAGGCCGGAGTGATCGGGGTGGTTCCCAACATCGTCGGTCATTGGCAGGCCTTAGAGGCATTGAAATATTTTCTTGGGTCAAATGATTTGTTGGTGGATCGAGTGTTGATGATCAATTTTCAAACAAATCAGATTCAATCGCTAACAGTATCCCCGCAAGTGGCCTGCCCGTTGTGCGGGGCAACACCAACCATCACGTCTATCGAGGCGCAAAATTATGAAAGTGAGGTGCCGGTTATGTCACTTGAAGTTGATTTGTCAAACATCCCTTTGAAGGATTGGTCGCAGTATGAGTTCATTGATATCCGAGAAGAACAAGAATTGTTTATGGAACCGGTCAATATGATCAAAACGCAGCATCTGCCGATGAGTGAGTTTGAGCAATGGCAGTTTGCCTTTGATCCCAAAAAACAATACTTGATTTTTTGTGCCGGCGGCGTGCGAAGTTTGCATATCGTTGAATTGTTGCATGAGCAAGGGATCACGAATGCTTTTTCAATCAGCAACGGTGTGCCAGCCATCAAATATTATTTTGAACATTCTTCTTCGACATGAAAACATGGATTGATCGCAAAATTTTTTCAAATTTTTACATTCCGGTCCTTTGGAACAGCCCGCTTTCTAAATGGACAACATTCAAACTTGGCGGAAAGTGTCCGTGTCTCATCAACTGCCAAACACCCGAAGAGCTGATTTTAACCATTCGCTTTTTACACAAACATAAGCTCCCCTTCTTTCTTATGGGCGGGGGTTCGAATTTGATCATTTCCGATGAAGGGATCGGCCGTGCGGTGGTCCGTTACGTGACAACAACACCCATCATTAAAAGGACAGGAAACAAGGTCAAAGTCAGTGCGAGCACTTCGCTGGATGATTTAGCGGTCTTTGCGGCCACACAGGGTTTGGAGGGAATCAATTGCGCCTCCGGTATCCCTGGCACCGTCGGAGGCGCTATCGTTGGCAACGCCGGTGCTTTTGGCCAACAGATCGGTGATCGCGTTGTCAGTGTTAAACTATTGGACCCATCTGGCAAAATCAAAATGGTTGAGCCAAAAGATTTGGGGTTTGCTTATCGCCATTCCAATTTGAAGGAAAGTAATGACGTTGTGATCGAAGCTGTTTTGGGGTTGCAACGCGGCGACTCAACTCAATTACTTCAAGAGCGACGAGAATTTTTAGAGTTGCGGCATTCAAAACATCCGGATCTCAGGCAGGAACCTTGCGCTGGAAGCATTTTTCGAAATATCGAACCGACGTCGAAGGCGCAAAGGCGACAGGCTGCCGGATGGTTTTTGGAACAGGTTGGTGGAAAGAAACTGCGTTGCGGCGGGGCCGCGATTTATCGCAAACACGCGAACATCATCGTCAAGAAGCAAAAATGCACAGCGCAAAACGTCTTTGATTTGACTTGGAAAATGCAGGTATTGGTCAAAAAGAATTTTGGTTTTGATTTGGTACGGGAGGTCAGATTTATCGGAAATTTTGCTATTGAGCGGGAGGAGTTGAAAGACGTCCCCTTATCGTTTTAACCGCCTATTTTGTACATTTCGATTTTTTGTCTTGGCGACTTTAACGATCGCAAAAGACTGCGGTTTTCGGAATATTGATCGCTGCGCTTTTGCCAGCAGTTTTTAATGATCTGCAATAATTCCTCGTCGGCGGCCCCTTCCCGCAAGGGGGTTCGTAAATCAACACCTTCACTCGCAAAGAGGCAAGTGTAAATTTTTCCATCGGTGGATAGTCGTAACCGCGTACAGTCCGAACAAAAGGGTTGCGACACCGAGGAAATGAAACCGATTTCGCCTCTCCCATCGGCGAAGGCATACCTTTTAGCCACTTCCCCGAAATAATTCGCTTCCAATGCCTGCAACGGGAATTGTTGATGGATAGCCGTATGGATTTCTTTGTTAGCAACGACTTGGCTTTGCTCCCAATGGTTGCAAGTCCCTACGTCCATATATTCGATAAATCGGACAATGATCCCGGTGCCGCGAAAATATTTGATAATGTCCATGAAGTGTTGGTCATTGACCCCGCGTTTGATCACGATGTTGATTTTGATATCAGCAAAACCAATCTCCTGCGCTTTTTCAATCCCACGCAAGACTTGTTGAGCGCTTCCCTTTTGACCGCTCATCGCTAAAAAAGTTGTTTCATTCAAGGCATCAAGGCTGATTGTGAGACGCTGTAAGCCGGCCGTTTTAAGTTCTTTTGCGTAAGTTTCCAACAGCGAACCATTGGTGGTGAGTGCTAAGTCATCGATGTTTTGGATTTGTGCAAGTTTTTGAATCAATTCGGGCAATTGCGGACGCAGTAAAGGTTCGCCACCGGTGAGCCGCACTTTATGAACTCCCAGAGTTGTGAATATTTTTGTTAAACGAATGATTTCATCAAAACGCAGCCAGTCTTCATTTTTAAGGAATTCATAGTGCTGATGATATTGCGCTTGCGGCATGCAGTAAGGACAGCGGAAATTGCAGCGGTCAATCACCGAGATTCGCAAATCTTTTAAAGGGCGGTTTAGTTGGTCGGTTAATACGTTCATTTCATTCTCAGAATTCTCACCTCGCAGGTGCACCTGCGAGGTGAGAAAGGTTAGGCAAAGATTTTCTTTACGGATCCAAGGGCATGGATCAAATGATCGATGTCCTCTTTGGTATTGTAAAATGCCAGCGCCGCTCGGGAAGTCGCCTTTAAGCCAAAGTGCTGCATGACCGGCATCGTGCAATGATGGCCAGTGCGGATCGCTACCCCTTCTTCATTCACCAATGTCCCGATGTCTTGGGCATGAATCCCTTTCAGATCAAAAGAAAAAACAGGAACCTTTTTACGGGCGTTGCCGATGATGCGTAAGCCTTTTATTTTTTTTAACACCTGTGTTCCATAAGCTAAAAGTTTTTCTTCATGGGCCATGATATCAGCAAATCCGATGGATTGCAGATACTCCATGGCTGGTTTCAAGCCAATGACACTGGCGATATTGGGCGTTCCTGCTTCAAATTTATGCGGGAGGATATTGTAGGTGGTCTTCTCAAATGAGACCCTTTCAATCATGTCTCCTCCACCTTGATAGGGAGGCATTTTATTGAGCAGTTCCTCCTTGCCGTAGAGAACCCCAACCCCGGTCGGACCAAAGAGCTTATGTCCGGAGAAGACAAAAAAATCACAGTCCAAGGCTTGCACATCAATCGGAAAATGGCTGACGGCTTGCGCCCCGTCGATCAAAACGGGGATTTTAAAACGACGCGCTTCTTGAATGATCGTCTGAATCGGATTCACAGTGCCCAGGGAATTAGAGACATAAACAACGCTGATCAGTTTTATTCTTTTGTTTAGAAGTTTATGGAATTGTTCGATGTCCAAATCGCCGTTGTCATTGATGGGGATGACTTTCAAATAGCAGCCCTTTTCTTCGCATAACATCTGCCAGGGAACAATGTTGGAATGATGTTCCATTTCGGAAACAAGGATTTCATCTCCTTTTTTAAGGAACGCTCGTCCAAAGCTATTCATGACCAAATTGATACCTTCGGTGGTACCTTTGGTCAGAATGATTTCGGAAATTTTTTGGGCATTGATAAACGTTTTGATCGTCTCGCGGGTCGCCTCGAATTGGGCGGTTGCCTTCTCACTCAGTTCATGCAAACCACGATGAACGTTCGCCGTGCCCGTGGTGTAATACTCGTGAACGGCCTTAATGACGCTTTTGGGTTTGAAGGTGGTTGCCGCGTTGTCCAAATAGGTAATGGGCTGGCCCTTGACGTTAACCGCTAAATTCGGAAAATCCTTTCTGATTTTCTGAATATCGAAAGGCATAGACACCTCTTTTTGGGATTACTCTAAGGCCTGGAAAACCGGAACCAACAACGAGTTAAATATTTTTTGGACAGCAGGATTTTGAACTTTATTGATGATGTCATCAACGAAACCATGGGATAACATGATGACGGCCCGTTTTTTAGGGATAGCGCGGGTCTGCAAGTAAAAAAGTTCATCTTCGTTGAGTTGCCCGATGGTAGCCCCATGCGTGCATTTGACATCGTCGGCAAAGATCTCAAGCTGCGGCTTGGTATCAACTCGGCAATTGTGACCAAGGACCAGATTTTTATTGAGTTGATAAGAATTGGTCAATTGCGCAATCGGTCGCACAAAAATTTTTCCGTTGAATACTGCCCGGGCAGCGCCGTTCAAAATCCCTTTATACAGTTGGTTGCTGGTGCAATTGGGGAAGCGATGGTCGACGGAAGTATGATTGTCCACGTGCTGGGCCTTATCAACGGCGTAAAGGCCGTTAAGGGTTGATTGGCATCCTTCTCCATTGAGGATGATGTCAAGATCATGGCGGGTTAAGGCCGCCCCAACGCTTAGTGAAAATCCATAATAGCTGGAATTGCGTTCCTGCCAGACTCGGGTGGTCCCGATGTGGTAGGCCTTCAAACTTTCACTCTGGGCCTTACTGTAATGGAGGATCGCGTTCTCATCAAGATAAACATCGGTTAATGGATTTGAAAAATAACTTAAGTCCTTATTAAAACAAAGGTGTGTTTCGACAATTGATGCCTCGCTTGATTTTCCCAGATGAATAAAGCATCGCGGTGTTGTAAAGAGGGCACCAGCCTGGGAGCTGGTGATATGCACCACATGGATCAGTGATGGAATCGCCGTGTTCGCTGCCACATCGACAAATATGCCTTCTTGAGCAAGGCTTTGATTGAGTGCCACAAAGGGCTTCTGCGCTTGCAGGTCATATTTTTTTAGCAGCTGCTCAATGATTTTTTCATCGTTTTCGATGGCCTGCTGCCAGGAGCGGATGGTCAGTCCTTTTGCGGGGATCCCCGCATAGGAAAGTTCTTTCACGAATTTTCCATTAACAAAGACAAGATTGATTTCCGGCCCTAAGAATTTCTGCAGTTGATTGTTTTCCAGAATTGAGCCGGAATGGGCAATCGCCAATGTGAGATCATTCAGAACACTCACATTGGTATATTTCCACTCCTCATCTTTGCTGGTTGGAATTCCGCATTCTAGAAAACGGTTAAGACTGACTTTACGCAAGTTTTTTATCCAAGATGGATCTTCAGATTGAAGACGGTTTTGCGTAGAATCAAAATCTTTGATAAAATGAATTGTTTCTTTAGGGGCGATCATTGTTAATCCCTTGAGCAAGATTTAACTTTTTATCCAATCGTAACCTTTTTCTTCGACCTGCATGGCCAGTTCCTTACCTTCGGACTTGACGATTTTTCCATCCTGCAAGATATGAACAACATCGGGAACGATATAATTCAACAGTCTTTGATAATGGGTAATAACGAGTGTCGCATTTTTTTTGGTTTTAAGTTTGTTGACCCCTTCCGCCACCACACGCATGGAATCAATATCAAGCCCGGAATCGGTCTCGTCCAAGACGGAAAAACGCGGATTTAAGATCGCCATCTGCAGGATTTCATTTCGTTTTTTTTCTCCACCGGAAAAATCCACGTTCAAGGGGCGGTTAAGGAATTTTTCATCCATGCCTAAGAGTTTCATTTTTTTTCGCAGATAATCATCAAAAGAAGCGGGATCCATCTCCTCAACGCCATGGTGACGACAGACCTCATTGAAGGCGGCTCGTAAAAATGATGCCGAATTGACTCCGGGGATTTCGACCGGATACTGAAAGGCCAGGAATATCCCTTCGCGGGCCCGCTCTTCCGGGTCCATCTCAAGGATGTCCTTCTTTTTAAAATCAATTTCGTAAAGGATTTCCCCGGCCGTGACTTCATAATCCGGATGGCCACAGATGACTTTAGCGAGCGTGCTCTTTCCCGATCCGTTTGGTCCCATGATGGCATGAATCTCACCGGGGTTGATGGTCAAATTGATCCCTTTTAATATCGTTATGCCTTTGATCCCGGCATACAAATTCTTGATTTCTAACATCGACTTAGAACCTCTTTCGTTAATGGGTTAACCAACACTTCCTTCCAATTTCATTTCTAAAAGTTTGACCGCCTCGACGGCGAATTCCAGAGGAAGTTCTTTGAAGACCTCCTTACAAAAACCGTTGATGATCAAAGAGATGGCCCCTTCCAAATCCAACCCGCGTGATTGCAGATAAAAAATTTGATCGGCATTGATTTTAGAAGTTGAGGCCTCATGCTCTAATGTGGCCGTGCTATTTTTTACTTCGATATACGGAAAGGTATTGGCACTGCATTTATTACCGACCAGCATCGAGTCGCATTGCGAAAAATTTCGCGCATTATCCGCAGACGGCAGCACTTTCACCAGCCCGCGGTAATTGTTATTGGACTCATCGGTCGAGATCCCTTTGGAGATGATGGTGCTTTTGGTGTTCTTACCGATATGGATCATTTTGGTTCCGGTATCTGCCCGCATACGGTTGTTGGTCAAGGCAACGGAATAAAATTTACCAATCGAATCATCCCCTTGCAAAATGACACTGGGGTATTTCCAGGTGATGGCCGAACCAGCCTCAACCTGCGTCCAGGAAATTTTGGAGTGATGACCAAGGCATTTTCCGCGTTTGGTGACGAAGTTGTAAATGCCGCCTATTCCTTGTTTGTCACCGGCATACCAGTTCTGCACGGTCGAATATTTGATCTCGGCGTTATCTAAAGCGATGAGTTCGACAACCGCGGCATGCAATTGGTTTTGCTCTCGCATCGGTGCTGTGCAGCCTTCCAGGTAGCTTACGTAACTCCCCTCTTCGGCAACGATCAAGGTACGCTCGAACTGACCGGTTTCCGCGGCATTGATGCGAAAATAAGTGGATAAATCCAACGGGCAGCGCACTCCTTTTGGGATATAGCAGAAGGAACCATCGCTGAACACTGCCGAATTGAGGGCGGCAAAGAAATTGTCGGTGTAGGGCACAACACTGCCCAGATATTTTTTAACCAGTTCCGGATGAGTTTTCACCGCCTCACTCACTGAACAGAAAATGACACCGTGCTTTTCCAGTTCGGATTGATGCGTTGTTCCTACGGAAACGCTGTCAAACACCGCATCCACTGCCACACCGCTTAAGCGTTTTTGTTCGGTCAAAGGGATCCCTAAACGTTCAAACGTTTTCAACAGTTCCGGATCAACCTCATCCAAATTTTTAGGCTGTTGGTCTTTTTTCCATTTGGGTGAGGTGTAATAACTCAAGGCTTGATAATCGATCGGGTCGTAATGAAAATTTGGCCAATGCGGTTCTTTCATTTTTGTCCAATGCCGATAGGCCTTCAAGCGCCACTCCAGCATCCATTGCGGCTCATTTTTCTTTTCCGCGATCAGAGCAATGATGTCTTCATTCAGCCCCATAGGGATGCGTTCGGTTTCAATGTCCGTGACGAATCCGTATTTGTAATCTCGACGGGACAGGCTATTTTCCTCAATGGTTTTCTCATTGAGTAATTTTTCTTCAGAAGCTTTCACCATCATGAACTCCTTATTTTTCTGCTGTCGGCTTTTCGCGGATCGATTTTTCGCCGAGATGCTTGCGTTCGATCAAATCAGCGATCTTGATTTGACCGAAAAGTGCTGAGATTTTTTCATTCAGGTTCAACATCGGGCCAATGACACTGCAATAGGTGTTCAATTCGCAGTGGGAATAATCACCGGAAAAACAGCTGGCGATTTGAATCGGTCCGGAAATCATGTCACAAAGCTCACCCAAGGTGACTTTTTTTAAATCTTTTACGATCTGATAACCGCCATAGGCCCCTTGTTCCGCTCGGACCACCTCATGCTGCGACATGATTTGCAATACCCGCGACGTTGGGTCAAAGGGTGTATGATAAAGATCGCAGATTTCTTTGGCGGAGGTCAGCTGTCCTGGTGATTTATGGCTCATGTGCTTAAGGGCGATTAAGGCGTATTCGATTTTTCGGTTGATTTTAAACATGGGCTTTTCTTTCGGCCTTCAGTTCCGGTTGTAGCCGGTCGATCTTTGCCGCAACAATAAAATCGCTTTCTGACAATCCGCCAATCGCATGGGTGCTCAATTCTATTTTTAAATTCCGGTATCCAGTCAAATGGACATCGGGATGATGGTTGTCAGCCTCAGCAATATCTGCAACCTCATTAATGAATTTCACCGCCGACAAAAAATTTTTCATAAGAAAATTGCGTGAAATGGAATTGTTTTTTATATCCAATCGCCATGCCGGCGTACCGGTCAGATACTCTAGCACCTGCTTTTTCGTGAAGGCAGCCGTCTTTCCTTCACAGGGCTCACATTTCATTTGCGCTAAATCAGCACGATTTGTCATAAGTTTTTTTTCAATCTTAAGCCGCTTCAAGTTTGATATTAGGGTTGTATTCCGACTTAAGCAATTCTTCAATCGCTTTGAGCGTTCCCATCGTCGAACTTGGGCAGGAGCCACAGGCACCTTGGTAATTGATTTTTAAAACATTGTCACGCAATTCAATCAGCTGCAAATCCCCTCCGTCGGCCTGCAGCGCCGGGCGCACGGTTTGATCCAAAATGGCACCAATCTTGGCCAGTTCAGGGTCATCGGTATTGGCTTGCAGTTGCGGTGATGTTTGCTTTTGAACATCCATAAAATTAGGATTATGTTGAGCAACGTTATCGAGAATGGTTTTTTGCACAAGCTCCTCAATATTGTTCCAATCGGAGTTGCCGTTTTGAGTGACGGTAATGTAGTTATCAAAAAAATAGACCTCTTTGATGTCAGGACTGACGTCAAAAATTTTTTTCGCTAAAGGATTGAACTCGCAATCTTGGGCGGATTTATAGGTTACGTTTCCAGCGCTTTTTACGGGAACATTTAAGACAAATTTTAAAGCATTAGGATTGGGTGTTCCTTGAATCATGATTCGGTAATTCATGCGTAACTCCTTATTTTTGACATAATTCCGTGCTAATTTCTAAAGACCGCTAAACTAAATCATAACGAACTAGAGCAAAAAGTCAAGATATAATTCGTTTTTCAGCTTATTTAAAGTGTACAATACCGTGAGACTTGAGTCAAGCAGGACAATATTGGCTGACAATATGCTCAGCAAACGGAAAGGCACAGGTAAAGGCAGGCGAAACCGCGTTTAAGACGTGGACCGAGTGAGCGTCCCCTTCAACGACAAAATCCTGGACCAGCTCAAGCGTGTTACGATCGAGCAGCTGGGCGCGGATGCCGGGTTTGGTATATTCGCTAAAACCTTCAGCGTCAATCTGCTGTACCAGTTTTGCGGCCAGGCCAACAAAATATGATTTTTGGTGTTTTTTCATCTCTTCAACAGCCAAGTTTCGAAAATGAAACCGGTTTTTAAGCAGCAATTGGCTCTGATAACCCATGATTTGCAGAAATTCCTTACTTTGAAAATTTGTAAATCCTTGATAGTTTTCCCGCCAAAAGGCCGGAATAGCGGTCGGGCCGATCTTGATGTCACCATAAACCGTTTTGGTGAAATGGACCCCGAGAAACGGGTTTCGTAAATTTGGTACGGGATAAATATTTGTTTTGATAGCAGTTTTATTGGTTTTGTATTTCAGATAAAGCCCTTTGAAAGGCATGATGGTATAATCATGGCCAAAGTCGAAATCTTGGGCGATTTTGTCGGCGTAGAGGCCAGCGCAATTGATCACTTGTTTAGCTTCGATTTCGCCTTGATTGGTTTCAACCGTGCCCTTTTCGCGGCGGACATAACTCACCTGCCATTGGAATTCAACGCCCTGTTGTTTCAAATCCTCTTTTAAGCTCTGACAGACTTTGATCGGATCAACGCTCGCCGTCGTTGGAGAATACAAGGCTTTTTGATGCGTTTTGACATTTGGTTCAATTTCTTTCGCGGCTGCCGCGTCAATCAATTCAACCTTAACGCCGTTACGAACACCGCGTTTTTCCAACTCATAAAGGATTTGCAGCTCGGCGTCATCCATCGCCACAACCAATTTTCCACATTCATTCAACGGCAGTCCTTTCTCCCGGCAGTATTCTTTAAGGAGACGATTCCCATCCACCGTAAACCGCGCTTTTAAGCTGTTGGCTGTATAGTAAAATCCAGCGTGCAGAACTCCACTGTTACGGCCCGAAGCATGTTGGGCAGTATCTTGTTCTTTTTCAATGATTAAGATTTTGCCGGAGGCATCGCGTTTTTTGAGCGCGCGGGCAATGGAAAGTCCGATAATACCTGCCCCGATGATGAGATATTGTGTTTTTTTCATGATAACCGGGTGACCCTCCCTTTAGGGACTGTCTCCATCCGCTTATTGACTTGTCTAAGATTTTCTCCTACAATTACAAAAATAAATGAGGAGGTTAAAAATGAGTGAACCAAATATTGCCAAAAATTCCCCTTTTGTTTTGAAGATGGAACCTGGCAGTTATGCCTGGTGCGCGTGTGGTAACTCAAAGAACCAACCGTTTTGTGATGGATCTCATCGCGGCAGCGAGTTTCGGCCGATGGTTGTAAAAATTGAAGGCACGCAAACCGTTGCTTGGTGTGGCTGCAAACATACAGTCGATAAGCCTTTTTGTGATGGCACTCATAACGCCTTTTGAGTTTCTATGTCAGGAGAATTAATTTATCATCCCTTTATTCTAGACGCTGAGCCTCGCTCGTACGCCTGGTGCAGCTGCGGTAAATCGCAAAAGCAACCCTTTTGCGATGGCACGCATGGCGATACCGGCATGCTTCCTAAAGTTGTTCAAATAACAGAAAAGAAAAAGGTTGCCTGGTGCGGCTGCAAAGCGACGTCCACTCCACCCTATTGTGACGGCACTCATAAAAATTTTCATTAACGCGCAACACACAGCACCCATTTCGGGCTACCGTCGTTAAGCAAAAAGTTTTTCTCCCACCGCCCAATTTTCACCAGACACTTCATCAATGACCAGATAGGTATGGTCTTTCGGTTTATTGGCCACTTTCAATAAGGTCTCTGAAAATTGTTTGGCGATTTCATTCTTTTGTTCTTTGGTGAGTTTTCCAACGAGTTTGAGGTTGATATAAGGCATGGGGTCTCCTTTAAATGAGCGCCTGAGTTACGGAGCGTCAGCGACGTCAACTCAGCCTGCGCGAATTTACCCCAGGAGGCTGCGGCCCAGCAGCCTCCGAGGGGTTTCCATTAGTCTTTGGACAATAAAAATATTCCGATATGGGCAAAAAGGTTCGGAAAAAATGATACCAGGTTATCGTCAGCAAGTGCTTTATGGTCGAGGACTTTAATTTTATTCATCAGACAGAAATTTTGAAAATCTTTGATGCTAAAAAAGCGGACGTTGGGTGTATTGTACCATTCAAAGGGAAGTTTTTTGGTGACGGGAACCTGTCCGTTGAATAAAACCTGCAGACGGCCTCTCCAATGACAAAAGTTCGGGACCCCAACAATGACTTTCTTTCCGACCCGCAGCGCTTCTAAAATCACTTTTTGTAAATTCAGGATCTGTTGCAGGCTTTCATTGAGGATCACATAGTCAAAGCGTTTGTTTGAATAATCGGCCAATCCGGAATTGATATCACCATGAGAAACGGTGAGGCCTTTTGCCATGCAACGGTAAATCGCTTTTTCATCGATTTCGATTCCGGTGCCGTGACATTTTTTTTGTTCGATTAACAGCGCCAAGAGTTCTCCGTCGCCGCAGCCCAAGTCAAGGACCCGGGAGTTGGGTTCGATGAAATCCAAGATAATCTGATAATCTAGTCGGTCTGAGTGGCTCATTTTTTACAGGTGCTTTTTCTCTAAACGGGTTAAAAAGTGCGAAATCAATTTTGACTGCCCTTCAATTTCAACTAAGAAAGAATCGTGGCCATAATTGGTATTGATTTCGATGTTAGAAACATCGATATCATTCGCTTTCAACGCGCGGACGAGTTCGGTTGATTGATAGGACGGGTAAAGCCAGTCGGAAGAAAAGGAGATGACTAAAAAATTGGCAGTTACGTTGCGAAACGTTGAGACCAGGGCCCCTTCCTCAGCCAAATCAAAATAGTCGAGCGTTTTTGTTAAGTAAAGATAAGAATTGGCGTCAAACCGTTGGACAAAACTGTCCCCGCGGTATTTGAGATAATTTTCAACTTCAAAATCTTGAGTAAAATCGTATCCGACTTTTTCTTTACCAATCAGTTTACGGCCGAATTTATCATCCATGGATTTTTCACTCATGTACGTGATGTGCCCAATCATGCGCGATAGGGCCAAACCTCGCGCCGGAATGGATTTTCCATAGTAATCTCCTCCCTGCCAGTCGGGATCAGACATGATCGCCTGGCGGCAGACTTCATGCAAGGCAATCTGCTGGGCGGTGTGCCGGTGATTTGTCGCAATGGTGATGACCGAGGCAGTTGTTTCCGGATAAAGGACTGACCATTTTAAGGCCAAAAGCCCTCCCATGGATCCTCCGGCCGTTGACAATAATTTTTTGATCCCTAAATGGTCGATGAGTAATTTCTGCACTTCCACCATGTCTTCGATTGTCACAACGGGAAAACTTAGGCCGTAAGGTTTGCCGGTTTTGGGATTGATCGAAGCTGGTCCGGTGCTTCCTTTACAACTTCCGAGGACATTCGCACAGATGACAAAATATTTGTTGGTGTCAAAGGCCTTGCCGGGACCGATCATGCCGTCCCACCAACCCGGGTTTTTGGCCTCTTCATGCCATCCAGCGGCATGCGCGTCTCCGCTCAGGGCATGAAAAATGAGGATGGCGTTTGATTTTTGGTTGTTTAAATTGCCGTAGGTTTCGTAGGCGACGGTGATGGGCCCAAGTCGCTGCCCGCCCTTGAGTTTGAGTTCTTGCGGCGATTCACAGCATTCGAAATATTGAGTTTTAACGATTCCGACTGAATTTTTACCCATATTTTTCCTTCTAGAAATAAAGAATATCGAATGATAACACAGTGTTGAATTGTTTGTCAATTTAAGTTGAGGAAGAGATCTAACCCAAATGAGAGGTCATTAGCGGATTTCACTCGGTTGTTGATCTTCTTCTTGATAACTCAAGAACAAAGGAAGGTTTGTGATGGGGGAGATGTTGATAATAAACGGACTTAACCCTTCAATGTTGATTTTTTTCAAATCGTTCAGATTGAAATTAAAAACCGGTTTTTGTTCATTGCCTTTGACATCCAACTGAGATCGGATGGGATTGAGGTCAATACCACCTTTTTGAAAGTCATTTGTTTCAGAAGCGGCTGTTGGACTGGATAATAAGAGTTTGTCACTCATAGGTTTTATTGGCACATGTTCTTTCCGCCACTCATATAATGTTTCTCCTCTATTTTGCCAGGCCAGGGGTTCGATATCCACGCCATAAAGGATACTGGTATTCAGATTTGTAAAAGTATATCCTTGAATAATTTCTTCTTGGGGACCCTTAATTCGAATAATGCCAGGGAGAGATCTTTCATGAGGATCATAAGGCGGTTGAAAATCTCTTCCCAGCACATGGATTGGAAATTTGGATCTTTTTTTGGCAAGGGCAACTGCGTTAAAAAAATCTGGCTCAACGGCTAATATAGCCTCAAGAGTTCCTCGGTCAATAAATTGCCGGTGATCATATGGTTTTTGTAGAATCCTTCCATTGGGTTTTAAAGGCCTCTGCGTTTCTTTATCCAATTTTATTTCGGCAAGCAGAAAATTGGGGTTGACAAATAAAATATCATCCACAGCATTTAAAGGCAAGTAACGCAGCATTCTTTGATCCGCCCGTACGACGACTAAATTGTTAAGAGCATTTTTTTGGGCGATTAAAGCATTTCGTTGAAAATCTCGCCCCCATTCACCGTAGTCCCCTGATAATCGATCATACTTATCAAAGGTGATGACTCCTATATTTTGATTTTTTAAGGCTAGGGCATGGGCAACTTTGGTTGTTCCCCCGCCTACTTCTAACAGAATATGAGGGTAATTTTCTAAAATATAAATAATTTTTAGAATGGATTCCAAAGAATTATTGAACTCTTTGGCGCCAAGATACGAGACGAGATCAATGTATTTTGGATTTAAATTTTTTATTCGAAAATCATCAACATGAGCCATTTCCAGGTCGTCTTCTATACCGAATATGGTCTTAAGGCCTCCGATTGTCATTCCCGTTTCGAAAATTTTGGTTTCAGGGTCAAGATTTCTAATTGTATGTTTGAGTTTGGATTTAAATTGATCAGAAGGTTCTTCTGAGACTCCCTGGTTTTCCATGGCAGACGCTGGTTCACCATCTTTCCCTAGCATTAATAAATCAATAGGAGCTCTCCCAATTTCATTTAACTTATCATCAAAATCGTTTTCCATCCGAGCCAACTCGTTTTCTAATTGTGCCCTTGTTTGTTTATCCCCTGCTTGGTTTGCGGCACGCATTCTTTCTTGAAGCTCAAGCAAATTCTGGAAGTGTTCCCTAGTAATTTGTAAAACTCCATCACTAGACATAACTGTTTGATGAGTTAATAGTAATAAATTCAATACGTCTGTTACATGTTTAACAACATGCGGGGCTTTAAGAGCCCAAGGATGAGTTTTCACTATGGACGCAATTATTTGTTCCATTTGGGCTCTCTGCTCAGTGCTAATAAGAATGTTTTCTGGCCAATCATAAAAATTTTTACTATTTTGAGCTTGCTCAATAAGTTCAAACAAACTATTTCTTGAATTACTTGTCAGCTGCTCAAATATTTTTGTCTTTCTCCCAAATTTGAAATCAGAAAGGAAAGATGGTAAGTCCATATTCAATTTTGGGAGTATCTGCTCCACGAGATACTCTACAATGATTGTGTAAATTGGATAAGAAACGGTTCCTTGGTTCAAATAATGGCTGACAATATATTGACTCACCGGACCAATCTTGCCTAATTCAAATAATTTGCCAAAAACCATTTTTTCAATTTTATCCGACCATTCCGGCATTTGCTTGGGTTGTTGCGGCAGGGCATTATTTTCAATTAAGAGTTTAATCGTAAGGTATTCGATTGTTCCTTCATCCAGCCATTTTGCTTCAAAGCCTTCAAAAAAATGATGCAGCCATTCATGTAAGATGGTCTCCAACATTTCATCCTCTGATAAATCTTCTTTAATCACCATTGTATGAAAAAGATCCACATACCTACCATTGACTTTATCCTTAAAATTGGAACTCATAACAATAGAGACGGTCGGAGCATCAGGCAATTTCCATTTTTCGTTAATTGCTTCCAACATTTTTAGTGCTTTATTTGTGATTTTTATTTCCGTATCATCAGGTACACGAGTATTTTTTAAAAAGTCAACGTCCTTTTCAACAAATTCAACAATGACATACTCAAGAATCAATTCATCTGATAAGTCAGGATCATCCGTCATTTTAATATCGACCATCTCTTGAATCAGAAGAACTTTGCTTCTTGTTTGCAATTTGCCTGGGACATGAAATTTTTTTAGGACTCGATCTAGATTCTGATCAACAAACTCGCGGCAATGGTTTTCGAGTTCGGTTATTTCATCATTTTTGGTACTTGTAAACATGAAGACATCGTTTGTTTTAGGAGTTATATTTAAGCCGAAATTTTGTGAGTTCAATTCCAATGAACCATCAAGAGGCTTTAACTTCATTTCTCTAATAATATCATTACTCAGTGGAATAACCCCTGAAGGAGCAAGGCCGTTTGTTCCGGCATGAACGCTAAATAAGTCAGTGCTGTTTTGATGGCCTAATGTTGTTACGTACTGTTCTTTATCTTTTAATTTGAGCGTTAAACCACCGGAAAAATATTTTCTAGGGATATTTTCTTTAGTATAGGGGTCGTAATCCTCTTTGATGAAATTGTAGACGCCTTCTTTGAAGGCCTGCACGTATTGATCGTAGATTTTGTTAATGACGCCGGGGTCGTTTGTTTCAACTCCTTTTACTTTTTTCTGGTCAACGTAAATTTGGCTGATCAAACTTTCTTTTAAGGCCTTTTTGTACCAGGTCGCCAGGATGAGCGCGCTGTAGATTTGTCTCAGTTGAGAAAATAACGCTCCTTCATTAACTTCCTGCTCAATCGCTGGGATCATGACGTCACGAACAATTTGCGATGAAAGGGTTGAAGTATCGTCTTGTTGAATTTTTGCGATCGGGTTGCTCTTTCCTTCTTCTTGCTTTGCCAGATAATCTTCCTCAAGCATAACTTTCAGCGAGCTTTCAACAACAAAGGCGTTTGCGCCATTTTCGTACACAACGGCTTTCTCTGGAACGATCCAAATTTTATTAAACGTATTGATGGGCACATCGGTGCGCCCGAATTTTTCATAAACTTTTTGATAAACGCGTTCCCAGAATTTTTTTCCAATTTCATTTTCTGGGTATAGCAAAGATGAACTCAGTTGTTTGAGCAGATAATCTTGGGCCAACAAATCGCGACCCATTTCAGTTTGGCCTAATTGAGCAGGCACGATTTTACCACTTTCATACACCGATAAGTTGACCCAAAGGTCATCCTCGGGGATGGTTAAGGACGCCAAAAAATATTTGATGAGTTTCTCTGATTCCGGTTTGAGTTGTTGTTGGATATGTTCGTTTTGATCCCCGACCGCGTTAACTTGTAGTTTATTGCTGCCCGAGTCAATGATGAAGTCAAATTCGAAAGGGTTATGGGTGTTGACCTTAAGTCCTTTAAGAATAACGGGAGTAAAAGGACTCGATAGCCCCAGCATCACGTTTGGTTTGGGCAGAGAAAAGATTTCCTGAGCGTTAGCCAAGGGGATTGGCATGAGGTTGTTTAAAAGAAAAAACCATAAGACAAAGTACGCCAATGGTTTAAATAAAAAATAGGATTTGTTTCGAGAAAAGTTCATGAGTGAAATCGTTATTAGTATTAGTAAAGTGTATTAAAGTTTAACATGCATGATAGGACAAATACAAACCCTTGTATAATATGGAGTAAGTGTTTATTTGTAAGGAATTTAGAGTATTTATGAGAGGCTAAATTAGCCCTGTGTGTAGTGAAACATCGCCTCGATGCACTTGTGTGCTTTGAGGCGAGTCTCTTCGGAAAGGAAAACGCGGTCGCGGTCAGAAGGGTCTTTAAGGACCCGCAGGATATCAATCAAAGAATTGGATTTCATGTAGCGGCACAAGGTGCAGGAGCCGACTAACCTTTTATCTGGGAACTCTACCTGCAGGCGTGCTGATAGGCCGCATTCGGTCAACATGAGAAAATCTTTAGCATCGGTTTTAAGCATATAGTCAAGCATTTGCGAAGTGCTGCCAACAAAATCGCTGGCCTCGCAGACCTCTGGCCGGCATTCCGGGTGGCTGACCACTTTTACCTGCGGGTGCTCCATGCGGATTTCGTATATCTGCGAAGGTTCGTATTCTTCGTGCACATAACAGGTGCCTTGATGGTATTGGATGTCCTTTTTCACCGACCGGCGTTTCATTTCTTCAACAAGGTTTTTCCCCATCAATTTGTCGGGTAGAAAATAAATTTTGTCACTCGGGATTTTTTGTACGATATCATAAACGTTGGCGGATGTGACACAGACATCACACTCGGCCTTGACTTCGGCGGTGGTATTGATGTAACAGACAAAAGTATGGTTCGGAAACTGTGCTCTTAATTTCTTTACTTCCTCGGAATTGATCGAATCGGCCAGCGTGCAGCCGTCGAGCAGTCCGGGAATCAAGACTTCTTTTTCCGGATTCAAGATTTGAGCAGTCTCCCCCATAAAACGGACAGCGGCAAAGATGATTTTTTGCGCGTCAGTGCTCATGGCGTCTTTGCTCAATTGATAAGAATCACCAACAAAATCCGCGACCCCATAGACGATCTCCGGTGAGACATATGAATGCGCTAAGATGACCGCGTTTTGTTCCTGCTTCAACTCATTGATTTCATTGATGATGGGGACAAATTCTGCACATTTTTTGAGTGAATAATGACAGACCGTCCCTCCGACTTTGATATTTTTCAAAGTCGCATAGAGTTGCTCGGCGGTAAGGTGTTCTGTGGTTAGCATTTAGATCTATCCTTTTCGGTGAATATAACGTAATTTTCTCGCTAAATCAAGAGTTTATTCAGGGCGGCCCCTCGGAGATTTTGGGGTGAAGCTGCGGTGATCGTGGCCTTGACGAATGATCCGACCGGGAAACTTCCTTGAACGTGGACTAGCTTATTGCTATCAGTGCGGCCTTTTGAGAAAGGATCATCAGCTGTCGCGTCTCTTTCCATTAAAAGCTCAAGCGTCTCGCCGATATGAGCGAGGTTTTTTTGATGGGCAATTCCCTTTTGTATTTCGTTGAGTTTGACGATGCGTTCGGTCTTGATGGCATCATGGATATCATCAGGGTATTTGCGTTGGGCGATGGTCCCTTCCCGTTCAGAATATTTGAAAATGAATGCCGAATCGAAGCGCACTTTTTCCATCATATCAACTGTTTCGTCAAATTCAGCATCGGTCTCGGTTGGGAAACCGATGATGATATCGGTTGTGAGTGCCACATTAGAAATGAGATCTCTGATTTTGTTAACTAAGTCGAGAAATTCTTCACGGGTATAGGTGCGATTCATCAAATCCAAAATCCGGTTGCTGCCCGCCTGCAACGGCAGGTGAATGTGTTTGCAGACCTTTTTGTTTTGGGCGATGGTCTTTAACAACTTTTCTGGAAAATCTTTGGGGTGCGGGGACGTGAAACGGATCCTCTCGATCCCCTCGATTTCACTAACAGCGTTGATAAGATCGGCAAAATCCTGCCCATCGCAGTGATAAGAATTGACGTTTTGGCCTAGCAACGTGATCTGTTTGGCCCCTTGATTGGCGATCTGCTGAGATTCCGCAACGACGTTGGCAACGGTTCGACTGCGTTCTCTTCCTCGTGTATATGGCACAACACAAAACGTACAGAAATTATTACACCCTCGCATGACCGCGATCCAGGCGTTGATCATTCCTTCCCTTTTGGGAAAAATATCAGAGTAAGTTTCAAATTCCGACAGTGTCAGATCAAAGGTCTTTTCACCCGTTTCCTGAGCATGGGAAATGAGATCTGGTAGGCGCTTGTAACTGTCAGGCCCGGCGATAAAGTCGATTTTTAATTGTCGATCGTTTAAAAGATTTTGGCGCAGATTCGTGGCCATGCATCCCAAAAGACCGATCATGACTGGTTTGCCGCTACGTTCGTGGCGGATTTGATGAACACGGCCATAAATTTTGCGATGAGCATTTTCCCTAATGGCGCAGGTGTTAAGCATGACCACATCAGCTTCCCTCTCGTCTTTGACAAAGGCATATTCTTTCTTTTCAAGAATCGCCTTCACCAGTTCAGAGTCATACTCATTCATCTGGCAGCCGTAGGTCTCGACAAAAACCTTCTTTTTTGTTATCTCATTGTTAATCATATGATTATAAGAATTTTAGCGTGTGTGTTTTGCCTAACCTACGGTTCAAAATACCCCAAAATGTCGTATACGTTCATCGGCTTTTCTAGAAAACATATGTTTTACCTTATAGCAATTGGCTGGATGAGGCAACTGTATTGTAAAATTTTTGACCTTTACCTTGATTGTGTTCTCAGATAAAAAATTAAGAAATCTTAAAGCTGTCGCGTTGACATGAAGTGATGGTAAAGGATGAGGAGCATCTCTTCCTCGTCCTCTTTCGGGGGTCAGGAATTCAAGGATCAACCGGGGATGATCCAGTTTCATGTATCCTTCCGGTCCTATAAAAGTGGCGATAAAACCAAGGTCTTTAAGCAATTCAGGAATGTCCACTTCTGCTTTGACGCACTGAGGTCTGTCTATCAGAAAGTCAATGTCACGGGTGATGAGCGAAATGTGGCGGATGTAATCCGGGCTAGAGAAATATTTTTCGTAAAAGACAATACACCAGCTACCGATCAGGATAAATTCGGATAATAACTTGTGTTCGTGAAAACGCCGCAGGACTTCCAGACAAAGATCATATTGCTTCTTTTCCACGCAAAGCCCCTTTGAGGAATTTAATCTGCTTTTTTAATTGGGACAACAGGTTCCGGTATTTGGCTCTCAGTTTTTTGGCTTCTTCATATTTTTTAAGCTCATCATCCGGCAATTTTCCTTTGTAGATATGTTTGAGTTTATCCCCCATTCTTTTGACAAGATAACAGTACTCATTATTTTTAATTTTTTTCTTAACGATGCACCCTGCTGGCAACTTTTTTAAAGCGGCCTCATATTCCTTTTTCATTCTCAGGGAGTTGTTCAACTCTTCGGTTAGGACCCCTTTTATGACACCGTTCATATTCTTCCCCAGGTTAAGGTTACCTAACAAGATACGTTAAAATATAACTTGTTGGGTAACCTTTGTCAAGTCTGTACTTAAAGCGGTTAACCAACATTTATAGGAAATCATCTGTTTGTTAGGTAATCAGATATCACTGGCTTCACAGCCAGTGATATCTGGTCTTACCAATCAATTTTTTTGCTGTTTCTAAAGCGGATCGAGCTTCTTCAATATCCACATGATTTTCAGAATCATAAATGAAATGATGCCTTCTACGACGTAAGCGATTAAATAACGCAACTTTATTTCGTCCCAAAGTTCTTTATAAATTTATCAAGCACTAATGGACGGCTGCTTTGGTTTATTTTAAATACCTGCTACGATCTCGATTTCAACGAGGGAATCTTTAGGGATGCGGGCCACTTGGATTGTTGTACGTGCTGGCGCTGTGGCGGCACTGAAATATTTGGCGTAAACTTCATTCATCCCAACAAAATCATTGAGGTCTTTTAAAAATACCGTGGCCTTGACCGCTTTCTCCAGTGATGAGCCGGCGGCCTCAAGCACTGCTTTGAGATTCGCAATCACCTGTTCCGTTTGTTCTTTGATGCCTCCAGGCACCATGTTGCCCTGCTTGTCCAATGGGATTTGCCCGGCGGTATACACCAGATTTCCGATTGATACAGCCTGATTGTATGGTCCCACCGGCAAACACGCTTTGTCTGTTTTAATAATGTTTTTGCTCATCGTATTCTCTTTGGTTAAGTCTTGTTAATAAAAGATTCGGGCCACTCCAAAGATTTACAGGTTTATCCGAATTAGGAATGTGCATTTTTTGCACATTGCTTTTTTGTCCTAATTCCTTTGTTTCAAATATATTATGAATATGTTTCGTGATAACACTGCGCTCTGTGAGAAACAGTTCAGACATTTGGCCCTGGGTTGGCCAAACAGTTTCGTCTTTTAATTTTACCTCTAAAGCAATTTTGGTGCCTTTAGGTTGAAAAATAACGATATCATGCAATTTTTCTGAATTAATATTTTTTATAACCATTCTGTCCTTATTGCTACTTTAGGGGGCTCAATTATTTTCTATTTAAAGATATGGAGTCAATAAATAAGCTTCGGCATTCCCAAGCCCCAACCTCATTATTATTTGTGGGCTTAGGTCTTAAAGTAACTAACGTGCCTTCGATTTTTACATCTTTTCCTTCAAATTTTGTTAATATTTTTTCCCAAAGCAAACCATACAAGTTAGAAAAATGGGTCTACAACGTTTCCTGTGGGTAAATCACAGGGGCTGATCTTTGATAAATGATGTAATGATCTTGAGTTTTAAGTACCCAAGGTTTTGAATTCCAAAAGAGCGTCTTTGAATAACACGGATCTTGTTAATAAGACCTTCCATGAATCCTAGCGAGACTTTGTGATCAGGATGGCAGTAACTGACAACACCGTGCCAATGACGCTCGATCAGATCAACAAAATCATGATACGGCTTTAATCGGCTCCAGCGTAATTGGGATTTCCAGTTATCAAAAAACTGACGGGCTTTCACTGGGTCATCATAATCCCAAAGCTGGGCAAAGGATTCTTTCAGGATATACGCTTTGTTCAACCGTTTGTTTGCTTTGAGAAGAATATTCAGTGATTCACGGCCTTTCAAGTTTAAGTTGGCTTCTCTGCTCAGCAATGTATAGCGTTGTCCTTTAATAAATTTTCGATCTTTTTCACTTGCACGTTTATATTCTTGTCGTCTGAGCAGATCGATCGCGGTATTAAGATGTCCAAGAACATGAAATTTATCATAAATGATTTCTGCCTGCGGAGCATGGTCGCGCAAGGAATTGCGAAACGGTTTCCACATGTCCATAACGGCAAGCTTAATGTTATTACGTTGTTTTCCGTCAAGTTCTTTGTAAAATTCGTCCATCTGCTCCTTGTCTCGACCAAGTGTCGTGCTCATCCAGATCGGACGTTGTTGATCCATGTCTGCCACAACAATGGCGTAACGATGACCTTTCTTGATTGAGACTTCATCAATGCCGATCACCCTTAATCGTTTTAATGGCGGATGTTTTTCAACAAGCTCTTTCATATAAATCATTTCCAGTCGCCTGACTTGCCCCCAGGTGAGATTATGCATGGCGGCAACTCGGGCTACAGATACCTCACGACACATTCGGCCAATCTCACGAGCAAAGCGTTGGGTGACCCGCTTGCTGTTGGATAACCAGGGGATAAATTCTTGTCTCACGGCCTGGCAATGTTTGCAGTTAACTCTACGGTAATCAAACTCCAGATAAATCCGCATGTCTCCACTGGCGAGATCTCTGACCCGGTGGGCGCGTTGATCATAATAACTTCTGGAAGATTTTTCGCAGGTTGAACAAATCGTTTTTTTTGACGCCTGACAAGTTCAACAACTCTGGCTTTAGGATCGCCCAAAATGCCTTTCTTGAATTTCGCTTGAGCCCGGAATCCTGGAAAACTGTAGATCTCTGAAAATGATTTTTTTGTTTTCATGAATCCATTTTAAGATTCAATATAAACGTGTCAAGTTTTCAAAGAACGATTAATACTCTAAATGCTTTTAAACAAAATACTTAAATCAATCAATGGGATCTTATTTACCCATTAGAAA
The DNA here is from genome assembly GCA_023247795.1 of Candidatus Omnitrophota bacterium. GTDB lineage: Bacteria > Omnitrophota > Gorgyraeia > Zapsychrales > JANLHA01 > JAHFFS01. The sequence goes on along the minus strand of JAHFFT010000009.1, from coordinate 475 downwards.
CGTTGTAGACCCAGAAAAATTATGTTTTATAATAAAAACAGGCAAAATATTTTTGTTTTTTATTTCATCAATACCAAAAAGAGTCCATGCTTCTTCGAGGTAGGTTGGCGGATTAGTTGGATTTTCTACCATTACATCAAGCTCCAAAAGATGAGTAGCGAGTTGGTTGTCCCAACAGAAAGTTTCTATCCCGCGGTGATATGCATCTCTAATTGGATTATGAATAATTGTGCCAGTAAAAGCAATTTTTTTTGTAGGTTGATACTTATTTTCCATCATTGTAGAAAGACTAGGATGTGGGACAATATAATTTAAATAAAAATAAGCATAACCAATAATTGCTGCGCTGCAGATAATGATTAAGATTTTTTTTATCATTTTTGTATTTTTTATACGGCCATTGAAATTCTGGGCCACATATGGTAATCAATTTTATTTTTTTCGACTGACTGATACAATCTCACCGTTGTCTTGT
>JAHFFT010000064.1 GCA_023247795.1 Candidatus Omnitrophota bacterium | reverse complement strand
GTTATGGACGTATGATTTTTCCGTCGCGATCATTGCCGCGATCAATACTGCCGCGTGGTATGCTCAAGAGGGTAACAACCAGGAAGCTCTCGACTGGAAAGAAAAAGCTGAACGCTGGGCCTTATCCTTACTGAGTTTTGGTGTCGAAGATTTTTCCGGTTCTCCGGAGAATTCCAACTATTTTCAAATCCCTTCCTATTACGATATCCTCTCCGGTCAACCTGCCCAACCGAATTTTCTTTCTGGAACTCAGTTTTGGAATGCCAAGGCCCTCTTGTGGGTATTGAAGAATGATCCCACTCATCCGCAGGCCTCGGCGATAAGAGAAGGGGTTACGCGCTTACTTGATACTTTGATTGATCTCTATTATGTTGAAGACGAGGACATTCAGTCCCATGGCGGAATTTTTAGTGATCACCAACTCCATTCGTTTACCGGCGGCATGACCGGAAAGCAGATCGGAGCAAATACCATCCTCTGGTCGAGTACCGAACATAACACGGACGCAGCCTTTGCTTTATTAGCAGCCGGTGAGATTTTGGGGGTGCAAAGGTATACCGATATCGGTCATCAAGTGATCGAGGCCCTGCGGATAAATTTTTGGGATGAGGCACAAGAACGTTTTTATATGGGGATTGATCCTCTGAGTGTTAACACGGATCAAGCGCTTGATACAACGACCTGGACTGCATTGTTGATGGATATGGCCGGATATACCGATATCGCGGATAAGGCCTTTGCTCAGCATACGCGATTCCAAATAGTTGATTCGGTCACCGGGATTCAAGGCTACCGCCCGTATCTTTACGCGGACTTAACCGGCGTATGGCCCGAAGGATGGGCTGGCGTTGTCATGGCACTTAAGAAATTAGGTCAAAGGAATCCAGAATTATGGGAACAAGCTGAAGAGGAGTTGAAAAGGCTGTCTGCTCTTCGTCAATCTCTGGGAGGCGATCTTCCCTATTATACGGTGGATGATCCGGCAAAGGATATGCGAAACTGGGGAGCGATGATATCGGCAACATCGTTCATTCTCGCGATGGATCCCCGGGGATTCATGGGCCTGAGCAATGCGCCGGTGATTTCATCGATACCGAATCAGACGATTGATCAGGGAGGCCGCTTTGCTCCTTTTGATTTGGATGATTATGTCAATGATCCGGATCATAGGGATCGAGATCTCGTTTGGGATTTCCGCGGCAATGAACATCTTAGTATCACCATGGATGCTAATCATGTTGCGACGATCAGTCCTTTGCAGAATGGTTGGGTTGGGATCGAGAGCATCATTTTGAAAGCAACCGACCCTACTGGGGCGTACGCTGAAAGGACAGTCAAGTTTTCCGTTGTCGAAGGGGTCCCTGTTGATCCAAAAGAATCTTTGGTTGTCAATGATGATGTGGTCAGTACGAATGAGGACGTTAAGGTAACCTTCACTGTATTGAATAATGATACCGGGGTCGAAGCTCTGACTGGCTTTAGCCAACCTCGTCGAGGAACACTGGTCTATAACGGCCGCGGTGAATTTAGCTATACCCCATCCGCTAATTTTTACGGAACGGATGAGTTTGTTTACACCGCCGTCAAGGGGAACGAGTCTAAATCCGCTAAAGTCACAATGACCATCAATGCGGTAAATGACTCCCCGGTGATTGCTTTTATCCCGAATCAGACGGTTGATGAGGGAGGTGTTTTGCGGCTCGACCTCAATCCTTATCTGACCGATGTCGACCTTAATGACAATAGCTCGACCGAGAATATCACTTGGTCAATTTCAGGGGATGATCATTTGAGTTTGGCGATCATCGCTGGTGTGGCCACACTTCAGGCTAAAGACGAAGATTGGTTTGGGACCGCAAACATCACGTTGACCGCGACCGATCAAGCCGGCGCTTTTGCTTCCCGCGACATGGTGCTGACCATCAGGCCGGTGAACGATGTTCCGGTTGTCGCAAGCATTCCCGCTCAGGTCATTGATGAAGGTGGAACATTCGCGTCCATCGATTTGAGCCATTTTGTGACCGATAAAGATTTGGGGTATGACTTGTATGAACATATCACTTGGACTGTTTCCGGGGGTGCGCATTTGAGTGCGCTCATGGCCGATGGGACAGCGTCGATCACGGTGGATGACGAGAATTGGTTTGGAGAAGAAACCTTAACGTTCACGGCGCGGGATCAGGCAGGGGCCTCGGCCTCGGCGGAGGTTGTGCTGACGGTCAAATCGGTCAATGACACTCCGGTGATAGCAACGATCAATGATCGAATCACTCCCGAGGGCGGGGTTTTTCCGGCCATTGATTTGAGCCGTTATGTCACTGACAATGATTTTGGATATGACCCTAAGGAACGGATCACTTGGAAGGCAGAAGGCGCGAATCATTTGAGAGTAACGGTGTTGAATGCTATGGCCATGATCCTTATTAAAGATCAGGAATGGTTTGGCGAAGAGACGATTACCTTTACCGCGACCGATTTAGCCGGGGCAGCGGATTCCGTCAATGTTGTGTTTGTCATTGATCCCGTCAATGACGCGCCGGTGATGGAGACAATAGCGAATCAGACCATCAACGAGGGAGGCTCTTTCTCGGTGATTGATCTGAATAGCTATGTCAAGGATGATGGCATGGGAACGGGCGATAACGATTCAAACCTACGCAGTAGGAAGACAGCGTTGACTTGGGATGCCTCAGGTCAAAATCATTTGAGCGCTGTGATCGTCGACGGTATCGCCACCATTAAGCCGCTCGATGAGGATTGGTTTGGTCAAGAGACCTTAACGTTTGCTGTTACGGACGAGCAAGGAGCCTCGGCTTCGCGAACGGTGAATTTTACCGTTAATTCGGTTAATGACGCGCCGGTGGTGGAAGCTATTCTAGTACAGCGGACCGAGGAAGGAAAATCTTTCACCGAAATCAATTTGAATAACGATGTCACGGATCAAGATATTGGCCGCGATCCTGACGAACAGATTGTGTGGTCCTTTAGCGGTCAAAATCATTTTGGGGTAACGATTCTCAATGGTATCGCAACAGTTCAGGCTCATGATACCAATTGGTTTGGTGCAGAAACCATCACCTTTACCGCAACCGACTCAGCCGGGGCAACCGATTCGGTTGACGTTGTGTTTAGTGTTGATCCGGTCAATGACGCGCCTGTTGTGTCAGTGATCCCTGACCAGGTGTTTGTCGAAGGCGGGTTTCGAATAATCCATTTGGACAGTTATGTTTACGATGAGGATTTTCTGAATGAGGGGGGAGATGAACTGATCACCTGGTTGGTGTCAGGCATGACCCATTTGCAGGTTGGTATCACGAATGGGACAGCCACTATCCGCCCCAATGATGAGAATTGGTTTGGACGCGAGACCTTGACCTTTACCGCGACCGATCGGTCGGGCGCGGAAGATTCGGTTGCGGTTTTGTTTGTCGTCAATCCGCTGAATGATGCCCCAGTCGTGCAGGGAATCCCTCCACCGACGATTGATGAGGGTGGGTCCTTTGCCAAAATTTATTTGAATAGTTATGTGAGTGATCAGGACATTGCCTTTGATCCGCATGAATTGATTTTTTGGTCGGTGTCTGGCCAGAATCATTTGCAAGTGCTTCTGCAAGGTGCCGTGGCAGTGGTCAGTGCCCGTGACCAAAATTGGTTTGGCCAGGAAACACTGACCTTTACCGCGACTGATCTGGCTGGGGCGAAAGGGTCTTTGAAGGTTTTGTTCACAATCCGTCCGGTCAATGATCGACCGGTCGTTGGCACAATAGCGAATCAGACGATTGAGCAGGGAGGAACTTTTGCAAACATCGGCCTTACGGGCATTGTCAGCGACGACGACATCGGGTTTGATCCCAATGAACACATCACCTGGACCGTCAATGGCGGAAACCATTTGGGAGCGCAGATATTCGGAGGTGTGGCAACAATCAATTGTCTTGATGCAAGTTGGGTTGGTGAAGAGTCTTTAACCTTTACGGCAACGGATCGGCTGGGCGCCACGGCCTCAAGAAATGTTTTGTTCATTGTGAACGAAGTGGGGAATGGGAGAATCCATGATGTCATCGTCAATGAAGATGCCGATCGTACGGTCATTGATTTGATCAATAATTTCGGGAAAAGCATCGCTGGAAAGGAAAATTTGACGTTTTCTGTTTCCTTGGACAGCACGAGCAACGAGGAATTGTTCGGTCTGCTTAGAATCAGCGACGAGCGAAATTTGGTCATCGATTATGCGCCCAATGCCTATGGCACGGCCAAGGTTACAGTTACCGCGACCGCGGGAATGGATTTTGCAAAATCTTTATCCTTTACGGTGACGGTAAATCCGCAAAATGATGCCCCGGTCATGAGCCGCATCCCTCAGCAGATCATTGATCAGGGAGAATTTTTTACTCAGATCAAGCTCAAGGATTTCGTGCATGATCCTGATTTGCTAACCGGTTCCGCTGAGAATTTCACTTGGGCGGTGGAAGGGGCGAATCATTTGGATGTCACGATTACGAATGGGGTGGCCGCAGTCCAGATCAAGGATCAGAATTGGTTTGGCGCCGAGAAGTTGAAGTTCATTGTTACTGACCAAGGGGGCGCTTCCTCCTCAGTTGAAGCTGTTTTTGCCGTTAACAGCGTCAAGGATTTTGGGAACGCAAAGGTTGCTTATCAATTTTTGGTTGAGCCAACCGGGAGTGATCTTGCGCCAAAGGTCAACATCGTGATGAGGGTTTCCGAAAGAGCGGACTATGATGAAGAGTATGTTTATGAATGGGACATCGAGCAGCAAAGTGTGGGGGCCTTAATTTCCTCGGCGAGGATCGCTGTTAATGAGCCTTTTCGCCTGACCAGGACGTTCCGCCAAGGATGGCAGCTGTTTTCAAATCCTTTTGACCTTGCCCCGTCGCTGGATATCGGGTCGGGAACTCCTTTTGCGCCGCTCGCCTGGGAATGGAAGAGGCCGGTTGATTTTTGGATGCCGGCCTTCAAGCTTGAGGCCGGCCATGGATACTGGGTTAACATTGTTGACGAAGGGCAGGTTGAGTTTACCGGTGAAAAAATGGTCAATCGGAATCAGTTGGCTTTACCGGGATGGAATATGATCAGTATTCCTTACGCAAGCGTTCCGGTGAAAGAGCTGCTTGACATGAAAAATGTGGCTGGTCAAATATGGACCTGGCAAGACCGGGCCTATGTGGCTGTTGCCGATTCGGTCCTGTTGCCCATGGGCAGTGTGATATGGGTTTATTTGCAAAGGATAACTCAATTGACTCTGGCTGATGAAATCGATCATCATTATTTTCCAAGCTTTGTGGATGGCGCGTTTCCCACAGGAGCGGTTACCATTGACAGCGCGCAGACGCAGGATGCCCAATATACGAATTCGCGGGATGTGACCTTAACCTTAACGGCTGAGGACCAGGTCTTTGGCGTTGAACAAATGCGGTTTTCGATCGACGACGGAAAAAACTGGACCCCCTGGGAACCCTTTCAAAGGGCCAAAAATTTAACGCTTCCTTCCGGCGATGGGAGCAAAATGGTTAAGGCGCAGGTGATGAACCATAGCGGCTATGTTTCGGTTTTGAGTGACAGCATCATGCTTGATACAACACCTCCCCGCGGCGCCGTCATGATCAATAACGACGCGGGTTCCACAGATTCCCGTCTGACAACACTCACCTTGACCGGCCTTGACCCTTCCGGTATTGCGCGGATGCGATTTTTTGTTGATGAAATGAAAGAAGTCGCGCAAGTCGACGAAGAAAATTGGACGGCCTGGGAACCCTTCCAGACCACAAAACAAATTGTTTTACCTCCAGCAGACGGCAGTAAGGAAGTTCAGTATCAAGTTAGAGACAATGCTGGCAACGTGTCGACGTTTCGCGATACGATTGTGTTGACAAGTATCAGTCCGTATACATTCTCTTTAGCGGTGGAGGAAGCTGGTTTACAGGGATTGCGGTTTGTTAAGCACGATAGTGAAACCTTTAGCGTCTTGGATGATTTTGAAGTTGTGGTTCAAGCGACGGAACCGCTGCCGGGGAGTATCCCGCAGACCTTGGCCTTTGCGGTTGAGGATATGGAACATCTGATCAGGTTAAAATCCGGTGATACGATTCAAGTGAATCTGCCGCAGAGCAAAACCGTTTTCTGGGAGGTCCAGCCGTTTGTCCTCAAGACGACTGAGCCGGTTCAAATCTTTGATGAAAATCATCGTTTGATTTCGGTCGAGGATGCCGACGGCCATGTCTTGATTGATTATACTTATCATCCGGATGGAGCGCTGACCATCACCAATTTTTTAGGGAATCAGCTAACCCTCTTCAATGATGACAAAGATAATCTTTGGGTTATGAATGACGATGGGAGCGTTCGCAAGTACAGCGCCGCGGGCGATTACCTTTCTTTGATCAATTCCGACGGTACGGCCACGAATTTTAGCATGGAACGGGATCCGCTAGGTAACTTCGCGAATCTGGTGATGCAAAGAGGAGCGATGGTTTTTAAGTATGATCCGACGGGCAAGCTGATTGAAACGACCGGCCCGCAGGGAACCAAAACGCGTTTTGTGTATGAAGATGAACATTTGATGAAATTGGTTGATGAGGCAGGAAAAATTTTGGCAACTTTTACTGAAAAAGATGGTTTGGTCACGAGTGAAGTTGGATTGGATATCGATCATGATGGCGTGAACGAGTTTTTGGTCGTGAACAGACAAAGACAAGATGATAACGGCACTCTTGTTGCCGGGACAAAGAGCTGGGAAATTGATCAGTATGTTGAGGCGAGTGATCATCGAGGAGCGTTAGTGGAAACCGGTAGCCAGGATATCAATGGTTATTTGGTTAAGGTGAATTATGTTGATTCCAACCATGATGGCGTGAATGATTTTGTGATCGAGACGCGATACCGCGAAGACAATCAGGGACAGCTGATCACGGGAACGAAATCATGGGAGTCCTTTGTTTTTGAGGAGTCACAAGACAATCATAAGGGACTGCGCGTTGGTTCAAGAACGGAAACCGGAGCCGTCACGACGTTCAGTTTTGTTGATGCGGATGATGATCCGCAGATTGATTTTGTGGTCGAGACGCGTTATCAGGAAACCGATGCCGGGGAGGTAGCGCCGGGGACGGAAACGTGGCAGACTTTTCAGGTTGATCCACAAAAACAGGATGATGAATATAAGCGGGGAACACTTGTGGAAACCGCGAGAAGGACAACACCTGATCAAGTGACCGTGACCAATGCCAGCGATGGGTTGCAACGGGTTTATGAATATTCCAATGGCGCGCTGGGGCGATTATTAGAGGGAAAGGTTGATCTGATCGGTCAGGAAATCAAGCTGAGTGAGGTGAAAAAAGATTGGGTCGTGACGCCGGGGAGTTTTTTGCGGTATGAGAACGGTTTGGCGGTTGAAGGAAGGTTAAAGTATTCCGACGGAGATCAATATGCTTATGATCCTTTGCTGAAGAATGCGGACGGGAGTGTTGGGGGGTGGGTGATTTTTACCGGAAGGATCAATTTGACCGACCAAGAGATCAAAATGACGAACGAGGTGAAGAATTGGAAGGCGGTCGCGGGGAGTTTTATACGATATGCAAATGGGGTTGAGGTTGAAGGAACACTCAATTATTTTGATGGGAGTGTTTATGTTTATGATCCGTTGTTGGTGAATGCCACCGGAAGTCCCGGCGGATGGAAGATAATCAATGGTCAGATCAGTTTGTCTGGGCAGAAGGATTCGCAAGGCCGGGAGGCGATGGCGGGGAGTTATATGCGTTATGAAGGCGGGATGCTGGCAGCGGGGAGACTGAAGTATTCCAACGGGGATGAATTTGCATATGATCCATTGCTTCGGAACGCGGACGGGAGTGTTGGGGGATGGGGGATTTATACCGGCAGGATCAATCTGACGGGGCAGGAGATCAAGCTGAGTGAAGAGGCAAAGAATTGGGTCGTGACTGCGGGGAGTTTCCTGCGGTATGAGAACGGTTTGGTGGCCGCGGGAAGGTTGAAATATTCCGACGGGCATGAGTATGTTTATGATCCGTTGTTGGTGAACGCGGACGGGAGTATGGGGGGATGGGGGATTTATACCGGCAGGATCAATCTGACGGGGCAGGAGATCAAGCTGAGTGAAGAGGCAAAGAATTGGGTCGTGACTGCGGGGAGTTTCCTGCGGTATGAGAACGGTTTG
>JAHFFT010000036.1:11248-21543 GCA_023247795.1 Candidatus Omnitrophota bacterium | reverse complement strand
AGTTGACCTTTATCTGAAACGGGTTTGAGATAACAGCATTTTTTATCACTTAACCCGAATAGTAACACATATTTATATAATCGGGCAGCAACACTTTTTAACCTTTATGCCCGCAATGACACGGATAACTCATAAAAATTGATTTGACAGTACACTACCTCAAAAGCCATTTGATCTTTTCAATCCAGACGTATAAAACCGGAATCACCAAAATGGTAAGGACAAGGGCAATCATCAATCCGCCGATAACCACAACAGCCATCGGCGCTTGGATCTGTGCTCCTTGACCGATCCCAAAGGCGATCGGCAGCAAACCCAAAATTGTTGTTAAACTGGTCATGAGAATCGGACGCAAACGGATCCGCACCGCTTCCCAAGCAGCCTCGACGGCAGGACGTTTTCGCGCGACCTGCTGAGTGATGAATTCCATAAGGATGATCCCGTTATTGACCACGATCCCGCCCAGCATGATGCAGCCTAAAACCGCGATGACGTTCAGGCCCTTTCCAGTCAGAAACAGCGTCCAGATCACTCCGATCAATGACAAAGGGATCATCGTTAAGATGATCAATGGCTGTAGGTAAGATTGGAATTGCGCGGCCAAGATCATGTAAATAAAGACCACGGACAGCCCTAAGGCCATTGATAAATTTTGAAAAGACTTTTTTACTTCTTCGTCCTCTCCGGCGGGGGTGACAGTGATTTCCGCTGGCGGCGACGATCCCGCGATCAAACGATCAATGTCCTTTTCAACATCCTGCAAAGAACGGTCCTTCACATTGGCGGTGATCTTGACCGTGCGGGATTGTTCCAACCGATAAATTTCTTCTGGCCCAAGGGCATGGCTGACTAGTGCGACCTGTTTCAAAGGGACCATTCGTTTCAACGCCGGAGAATAAACATTCAATTCCCGTACCTGTTCAAACGACTGCGTGTCCTTATCTGCCAATTTGACCGTGATGTCGGTCTCTTCTCCTTCATGGCGAAATTCCGTGGCCTTCTGACCATGGACCGCGGTCCGGGCCAGGAGGGCAACATCCCGCACGTGCAAACCTAAAATAGCAGCAGTATCACGGTTCACGGTAATGCGCGTCTCTGGATGCGAATCCTCTAAAGAGGTCTCAATATCGGTGATCCCAGGAATATTTTGTAACGATTTCAAGACGCCCTGACTGACCTGCTTCAAATTTGTTAAATCATACCCTTGCACTAAAATTTTGACTGGCTTTTCTAAGAGAGCGTTGTCTTCCAAGACATTTTCCCGCGCGTCAAAACGGACCTTCAATGACGCCAACGACGGATCAGCGTCGATCCGACCACGCAATGTGTCCACAACAGTTTGGGTTGCCGGTACCGACTCATCCAGCAAGACCCTGATTTCACCTTCGTTGTCTTTGAGCGCGTGGACTTCCGTGGTCTTGCTTTCATCCGAACCGATCCTCACCAGGACCCGTTTGAGCCCCGGAAAATCTTTGATCTTGTCTTCGATCCGTTTCATGTAGCCGTTGGTCCTTTCCACCGGCGTCCCCGATGGAGTTCTGACCGAAACTAAAAATTCTTTCTGATCAACGTGGGGTAAAAGCTGCTTTTCAAGATGGGGGAATATCCGCGCGGTTAAAAAAATCAGGAACGCGATACCGACGCACAATAACAACGAAAAGACCGGAAATAACGATCCGATTTTTTTCAAACGTCTGGCACGGGTTTCCACCACCGCTGTTTCGGTAAGAACAGAATGCTGGCCAAAACGGATGCGTCTTCGTCCACCAAATTTCAAGAACAAGACTGGAATGAGCGAAACGGAAACACCAAGCGAAGCCAACTGCCCGCAAGTGACGGTGATCGCCAGTTCCTTAAAAAATTGTCCGGCCAACCCTTCGATAAAAATCACCGGAATGAAAACCGCGATGGTTGTCAGCGTCGATGCCGTGATCGAGAGATAAACCTCCTCGGCCCCTTTGATCGCCGCTTCCCGGCGATCACGGTATTCTGGCTGTACCCGGGCTATATTTTCAATGACCACAATGGCGCAGTCAACCAGCGTCCCGATCGAGAGAACAATACCGCCCAAAGACATGATGTTCAAACTCACATGGAACAGATACATAAAAATGAATATGGCCAATACCGATATTGGGACAATGCAGGTCATGATCAAGGCCTGACGCGCACTTTTCAAGAAAAACAAAAGGACAATAAAAGCCAATAACGTTCCTATCATCCCCGACTGCGTCATGGAATTGATGGCATTGCGGATGAATTCGCTTTCGTCGTAGATCAAATCAATCTGCACTCCCTGACCAACCATTTGTTTCAATTCCAGTAGCTGCGCCTTGATCCGATTCGAAACGGCAATCGTGTTGGCATCGCTCTGTTTGTTGATATTGATCTGCACACTGTCGGCAAAATTATATCGGGAGTAAGAAGTTACTTCTTTAAATCCATCTTCCACTTGGGCGACATCTTTAAGCAACACAATCTGCCCGACCTTGACACCTTTCAAGTCTCCATGACGGGTAGCACTGGCCGTCGGACGCCCCTCCTGCTCCTGCGATTGGAGCTGTGTGAGATACTTGTAACGTTCATCTTTGGCGTCGAAAAACAGCGGGACTTTACCAATGTCGTCAACGCGTTGAAAGCGCCCCACCACCCTTAGCAAATATTCGTAATAATTGTCCTCAATGGCCCCGGCCGGATAATCGAGGTTAGCGCCGTTGATCGAGTCAACCACATTCAACAGGCTATACCCAGAGGCCTGCAAACGTTTATGGTCGACCAGCACCTTGATCTCCCGCTCCCTACCGCCAATGACCTCTACCGAAGCCACCCCTTCAATCTTTTCCAACTGATCTTTGATCATCTCCTTGGCCGTCACTCGCAGTTCCTCCAGAGAAAGGTTCCCGCTTAAGTTGAGTACCGCGACCGGCTTCTGGAATGGATTGAATTTGGTGATGACCGGGTCCTGCGCCTCACGGGGGAGCCGATCCATGATCAGGTCCAATTTTTCGCGGACCCGAAGGGCCGCAAGATTCATGTCCGTGTTCCAATGGAACGAAATCAAAACAATGCTCTTGCCTTCCCGGGAATAAGATTCCACTTTCTTGACACCACTGACCGTGCCAACGGTTTCCTCGACGGGAATTGTGATGAGGTTCTCGATTTCTTCCGGTGAGGCCCCCTGATATTGGGTGGAAACGGTGATCTGGGAATAACTGACGTTGGGGAAGAGTTCGACCTTGAGACGTGAGAACGACATGCATCCCAGCAAGATGACGCCGGAAAAAAACATAAAAACCGCGACAGTATTATTGACGGAGATTTTAGAAAGGTTCACAGCGACAACTCGCTCAGTTCTTTGACCTCGACAACGACCTTTTCTTCGGTCGCGTCCCGCAGCCCATTGACGACGACAAAATCACCTTCCTGCAGCCCCTTGTCGACAAGCACATACGATAAATTTTCGTAACCGCTCTCGATCGCGGTCAACTGGGCTTCGGTCTTAGACGTCAGCTTATAAACAAAACGGCCCTGTCCACGTTCCACCACGGCCTCGCGCGGGATGATCAAGGCGTGCTGCTGCGCGTAAATGACGACGGCCCCCTTCGCGAACATCCCCGGCAAAAGTTTGTGATCATGATTCGAGATACGGACTTTGATCGTTGCCGTGCGGCTCTCACCTGAAATCATGGGGGCAATGACCTCAACTTTTCCTTCGAACTTTTGGGCCGGATAAGCGTCGACGTAAAGCGTGCAGGTCTGGTCGGCCTTGATTTTGGTTAGGTCCCGTTCAATCACTCCCACCTCAGCAAAAACATCGTCGATCAAAGAAAATTTTCCGATCAAGGTGTTGGTCGTGATGTTCTCTCCAGCGTTCACGTTGGTCTCAAGCAACACCCCGGCAAAAGGGGCATTGAGCGAAATCTTATCCAAGGCCTTTTGCGAATATTGCATTTCAAACTGCGCGGCCGCCATTTGCTTTTGAATTTTTTTCATCTCAAATCGGCCTTCTTCCACGCGATCCTTTGACGCCCCGCCCATTTGAAAAAGCTTTTGCAGGTTCATGAGCTTTTGTTTGGCCAACTGGAAATCGACAGCAGTCTCGTCGAACTTTGCCTGCGCGTGATCAAATTTCAGCTTCAGTTCCGCCGAATCCAAGCGCGCGATAGTCTGGTCCTTTTCGACAAATTCCCCTTCTTTGACATCAAAATTTTTGATCGTTCCTTCGGTCTCAAAAGACAGGTTGACCTCATGCTCGCCTTTGATCGTGCCCATGATCGTCAACTGGTCCTCAAAATCGATGGGAGTCATCTTCAGCGCCTTAACAACCAAAGGCGCCTGTTTATCCGACGGAGCGATAAGTTTTTCCGTTCCCGGCTTTCCAGCATCCGGTGGCAAAGCCTTTTCTTGCTTGGTCGTAAAAAATTTCTTGATCTCTTCGCGCAGTTCCGGATGATGAAGGAGATAAAAAATCCCCACCGTCCCAAACATCGCCCAGATGACCAAATTGATCCCCAGCCGGATCATCCTTTTTTTTGTGCGTCGATTCATCATATCACCTTGTGAGGACACCTCATGGGGACAGCCCCTAAAGGGACAGTCCCCAAGGTTACTCTTTCCTCCCCCTCCCCTAACCCCTCCCGCAAGTGGAGGGGAATAATACCTCTAATCTCTTCCTATCCTTTCCCTCCCCCTTGCCACGCCTGTGGCGGGGCTGGTGGGGAGGGTCAGGGAGGGGGGTTACTTCAAAAATCGTTTTATCTGAACAAAATCATCTTGCCCAACGGCCTGGTCAAGCTTGGCCAGACCGATAAAAAAATCCGTGACCGCCTGCTCGTATTCAGCAACGGTCTGGCTAAGTTCCACCCGCTTTTCCATGAGGGCCGATGGTTCAATCTCACGATTTTTATAACGAAACTCTAAAATTTCATACGAACGCTTTTGATGATTCACACCAGCGGCATTTAAAACCACCTTTGACAAACTCCGATAAAGATCGTAATAAGCGGTCGTGACTTCTTTATAAATTTTTTTGACTTTTTCTTCGAGATCGCGCTCAGCCTCGAGCTTCTGCACACCAGCCTCCTGCTGATCGGAAAAGACTTTGAGATTATCGAGAACTCCGAATTCCAGATTATGCCGCTGCAATTTCGTGCTTTCAAAAGTGTTGATCTTAGGGGCATCCTTAGATTGGTTATAAGAGTACGTCGCGGTGTTCCCGCCAAACACCCATTTGAGTTCAACCCCGAGCAGCCATTCATCGTCGAGATCAAACTTGTCCTGCTTAAAGGCCTCGGCCGCCTGTCCATAATTCCCCACCAAATCGACCGATGGATAATCCTTGGCCTTTTCGACCTTCACATGATATTTTTCCGCGTTAAACTTATGCCGTAGCTCAAGGATCTCATCCCGTTGATTAAAAGCTGTCTCCATCGACGCGGCCAAAGCTGGAATCTGCTGTGGAATGGTCTGCAACGCTTGCTTGACCTCAAAGATTTGTGACGAAAAATCAAAGATGTCCAAATCATAATTCAGAATCCCGACATCCTCTTTAGCGTCGACATTCATGGCCGCCTTAAGATCATACTCCGCCTCTTTGAAATCCTTGATCGCCGAATAATAAAGATTCGTGATTTGGTTCAAATGATATTCCACTCCGAGAAGTTCGATCTGTGCTACGACACCGTCTTTCACCCCTTCCTGAATTTTTTTCAAAAAATCGGCCGCCTCCATCTTATCCATCTGCAGTTGCTTTAAGATGCTTTTCTTTCCGAGGAGACGGAAATACGCTTCCCGTACCGTAAAAATGATTTCCTCCTCGATGCGCCGGCTGGCTGCCACACTGGATTTCAGGACCTCCCGCGCCTGCTGATTGCTGGCGAAAATCTCTCCACCATGGTACAACGGCTGGCGTCCTTCCATGCGAAACGAGCGCCCTTCAAAATCACCGGCCGACAACTCACCCAAGGTCTCGCTGGCTTTCAATTTAACATCCGGAAAAAACTCGCGATAAGAAATCCCCAGACGGGTCTCTGCCAATTTGACTTTTTTATATTCGATCTCCAGTTCCAAATTGTTTTTTATCGCCGTGTCAATGCACTTTTCCAACGACAACCGCGTGGGGGTCGGTGCTGCGGCAAAAAGCGCGGAAGGCCTGCCCCAGAGCAAACCCAAGGCAATAACAAGCAAAGTGATCCCTAAATGTCGTTCATTGGTGGCCGTCATTTCGCGAAGGTTACTCCCAACCGATTATTCCGTTCATTGATCTCTTTTCCTTCGCGGCCAACACCAACGTGCAATTCAAGCGATTGGACCTTTTCTTCCGGCACATTCCCCGGGACAATCCCCGGAACAACCCCCGTTACAATCCAGGAAAAATCAAGATGGTCCTGTTGTGCCGCTGGCAAACCACCGTGCGCTCCGAAAAAAACTTCTTTCTGATCCACCAGCCATTGATAATAAAAAGCACCCGTCTCGGCAGGCCCGGCATTATCAATCCGACCGCGGCAAGTCAACTTTGTTCCAGCAATGGGTTGAAAAACCAAATGCTCCTGCTCGTCGAAACATCCCACAGCTTTGATCCGCAGATCAGAAACCCGCTGCAGAAAATGGTCATAAGCATCCAGATACCAAATCGCTGCCGTGCTCGACGGCAAAGTGGTCGTCAGATTGGAAATCGCCTGGGAGGCGTAAGGAAATCCGAAATCGGTAATGAACAGTTGGAGATTCAGCCATAACCGCTTGGCCTCGGCTTGAAATTTGATCGCCAGTGGATGATCGCTAAACGCCTCGCTGAATTTCATGAGTGCTAAGATCAAACCAGCGGTCGCTTCCAAATGATAAACCTGTTCCTGTTGATCAGAGGGTTGGATATAGGGATCTTCAAAATAATTCAAAAAGTAAACCGCCCCGTAATAACTTTTCCCTTCATGCGTTAAAATCTTGACGAAATTCTTCAGCGTGTAATCAAGCGCCTGGGAGAGTTTTTCTCTTTCATCGTCGGAAAATTCCTCAAGCCTTGAGGACAACGTCAGCCAGGTGGCGTTGTCGATCGCGGCATGTTCGCTCTGGCGCTCTTTACCGTCTTCGAACACCCGACCGGTGATGAAACGCTTTTGCTGATCATCGTACAATTTCGTGAAAATGGCGTTGGTCAATTTGGTTTTACGACTGATCAATTCCTGACGGTTATCCAACCCGAGCTCGACGGAAAAGTCAATGGCCAGATTCAAAAGGGCCAGCATATCGACATTGTGTTCGGTGACAACATTCTCGGCCTTAACGCGGGTGCCGCCTCCATAACCAAATTTATCTAGGACATCATAATATTTCTCTCCATCTCGCAGATGCTGCAATTCAACGATCGTCCACCCGGCGGTGAACAACCCGTCTTCGCGCTGCAGATCAAGCAGTCCTTTTAAAACGTTACGGAACGCTTCTTTAAATCGAAGCTGCTCTTCTGCCGACAAATCTTTAAAATTTGCTGATGTTATGTATTTTCCCAGCCCGTTGAGCGCCCAGGCATTGGCACCGGTGACCAAACGCGGGTCTTTAAAATCATCGCCAAGGGTGTTGTAGGAAAAACTCCAGCCGACCGCTTGTTCTTTGTTAGACAGCTCTGTGGTTTCAATATGCTTGACCAGCCAGCGGGCCAATTCATACGCCTTCTTGGCATGGCCGGTCCTTGCGGCCTGATCAAGGATAATGCCTTGCGTATATACCCAAACCCGGCCGTACTCTGCCAGATGTTTGCTGTCCGCGGGATTGGTGTAATCCTTTTGATATTCCGCCTGTTCGCCGGCCTCTTCAGCATACAGTTTTTTAAGCATTGCTTGCGCTTTTTGCCGGTTATCAGGGTTAAAAAACAATGTCATCAAAGAATCGTCGGTCATGACCGCTTGCCTTTTTTCTAATTCAGTTGTTGGTACTGTGTCATTTTCTGAAGATTGAGCAAAACTCAAAGGACCCAGGGGAATGGAGAATAAACCCCAAAGGCCGCAACTCAAAATGATCGCTATTAGCTTTTTATTTTTGAACATTTGCTCAAAATTGTGAAAGCGTTACTAGTATAGTTTATAAGAATTATACTAAAAAATCAAGGGATTTCCATAAAAGTGCCTTGGTTCTTTGATAAACACGCGGACTTTCCTTAAAGCCAAATTTTATTGAAATACATAAGGTTAGGAGAGGACGGAATGCTGATGAGACAGACGAATGATAGGGCTAAAAATGCTTAGAAGGATCCGTAAGGGGCAAGGTCTTTGACGATCCTTTGCGGTATCTCCTCTTGATTGGCAATATCAGGCTGCTTATCACCAGTGATAATCCTGGGGGTTAAAAAGATCACAATTTCTGTCTTAACCTTGGTTTTTGAAGTATTTTTGAAGGCCAACCCTAAAATCGGCAGACTGCCTAAAAGTGGGACCTTTTTTTCATCCAGGCCCTGCTCATCCTTAATCAACCCACCCATCACGATGGTGGCCCCGTCTTTAACGCGCACGGTCGTTTCCACTTCCGAGGTATCGACGATCGGGATGCTGTTTTTGCTGCCTGTTGGCAGTGATGTTGGGGCACTGCTGACCTCCGGTTTGATCTTCATGGTGATGTACCCGTCGTTATGGATCACCGGTGTTACATACAGCTTCACTCCAACCTCAATGAAATTAACGGTTTCAGCGTTGGTGACCGGTCCGGAAGAAGTTGTTGTGGTGGTCGATGTCACATAAGGCTGATTGGTCCCGACCAAAATTTTGGCTTGTTCGTTGTTGAGTACGACAATGCGGGGATTGGAAAGGACCTTGGTTTTTCCCATCGTGGCTAACGCGTCAACCACGGCCTCATAATTATCCTGATCAGGAGCTAAGGTGCCGACCCGCACCTGCCCTTTCTTTGAAACATCTGATCCCAGCGTGCTGGCCAGTCCGCCAAAATCACCGGCCAATTGCATGTCATGCAGTTTTGGGATGACCGCCTGCCAATCAACGCCCATCTTATATTCATCTTGCAAAGTCACCTGCACAATCTTGGCCTCGATCAAGACCTCTTTTTCCTGTTTGTCCAAGGCCTTGATCATCGTCTCGATATGATCAACCTTCGATGGGATATCGCTGATGATCAGCTGATTGGTGCGAAGGTCATGCTCGACATGACCCACGTCTTTGGTCAACTCATTGTTAACACTCTGCGCGACCTGCTCGGCCTTGGCATAGCTCAGATCAACGATGATGGTCCGTCGGGGCTCGTCGATCGCGGCCATAAATTCCTGGACCGATTTCAATTGTTGGAAGGTGTCACGAACAAACAATTTGTTAGTGCCTTCGTCGAACCAAGCTTTACCCAACCCCGGAGACAAAACTTCTTTCACCTTCTTCGCCGCCTCCTGCACCGACATATTGTTCATCGCAAAAGACCGGGTATAGGTCGGGATATCGATATTTCGCAGATATTCTTCCATTTGGGCGATCTTCTCCGCGGTGTCTTTCAAGAGCAGGGTATTGGAAACATCGTCGGGAAGGATGTTGCCATCCGGCCCTTTCATTTCACTTAATAGTTTCGCCGCGTTGCCGGCGCGAATTTCTTTGAGGTTGATCAGTTTGGTTTCCAAACAGATCCCAAATTTAAGGCCAAATTTGCGTTCGTATTCCTGGGCCGTCATCACCTGCAGGATACCGTCATTTTCTTCGTAAGCCAAATCATTGGCCACAAGGATCATCTGCAGGGCTTTCTTGACCTCAACGTCTTTTAAGAACAACGTGACCTTGCCCTTAACATTGCCGTTGACGACAATATTGAGATTAGCTCGTCGGGAAATGAGCTTGAGCACTTCCGCGATATCGACATCTTTCAATTCAAGAACATCGAGTTTTCCTGAAGCGCTGTCATAGGTAAGTTTGCGCTCATCGGACTGAGTAGAAATCTGATCCGGGCTTGCCGAATTCTGCGATGGAACAGGTGGTTCAGCGAATATCTGGGGAGGCTGAGGAAAACTGCTGTCAACGCTCGCCGCTGCTATGGAAACCATCAAATGTAAACAAAGCATACCCGCCAATGACGCCCACCCCCGCTGTTGTCGAAATGTTATTTTACTGAGCTGAAACAAATTCACCATCCTCATTAACCACCACTTCAAACCGTTGATTTTTAAAAAAACCAAAAACGCGGTCAGGTTCAATCCGTTCAATCAAGAGATCGCCCTGATGTTCACCTTCCGCTAAAAATAAAGTCTGTTGATTCTGTTTGTCTTCAATCAATACCTCGGAGGATGGATGGGCAAAGATCAAACCCACCACCTGATAATT
>JAHFFT010000036.1:0-11148 GCA_023247795.1 Candidatus Omnitrophota bacterium | reverse complement strand
GCGGCAACTCGAACCGCAGCCTGTTCCTGATGATCAAACCATCTTTTCCATTCATACAGCCAAGAATAAAATTCATCCTCATTTCCTTGCCTACGAAAATTTGTAATATTTTCCGCCACGTCTCCTTGCCAGCATAAAATGTTTGACCTGGCAAAGGCCTTATCATCCAGCATCCGGTGGGCAACTGGATAATGACCAACCCAAATAACATTTTTCTTCAGAAAATCTTTCTGCAGTTTATAATCATCAACTTTTCGATCTTTAAATGAATACCACTCCCACGAGATCTCTCTGTACAGGACCTCAGGCTCGCCAAGGGGCTTACCATATTCAAATAAATCAGAAGCATTTTTATCATCATAAAATTGGTACTTCCAAGTTTCCACTTTTTCCCGAAACTCTCGTTTCCTTTCAATTTTTTCATAATGTGGCCGCAGCCGCGCTAAAATGATCTTAAGCAATGCCACATGATTTTGGGCACGCGGCAGATTTTTAATGATGAGCTTCTTCCCTTCTGGAAACAGTATTATAAGCTCACTCAAACGCAGATCGCCTTCTAACCATCGGCTCTTTCGGGTCGCGGCATACATTAGCTTTGCCGTATGCACCAATTCGGCAACCCATATGGTCGCGTCGCTTCGACTAATGCCAAGCAAAGAATATGGATTCTTATTCATTGCGGGGTATTTATTTTGCTCTTCCCACAACCCATTGAGATCTATGACCGCGGTCATTTGCGTTCGCGGGTCGACTTCCGCCGCGGTCTGAATGACGTGAACCTTTCCAGTACGGGCGGTCGCGGACCCCTCAATTCTTCGATGATCATCTAATCCCTGTTGCTTTTCAACCTGATAAAATTCCATCCCCGACCCTGATTTGTTGGTATGGACATCAACTCCGTTCACGCGTATCAAATTGATGAGGTTTTCTGGACAATCCACTTTGTCCGGACGCTTCGCGGTTTCCATGACCTGTTTCGACAATTCCGCAAAGGGAATCAGATGCTCAGTCCTTTCCGATGAACGTTCCGTTTCTCCTTTTCTGACAAACGGTTCAATCGCATTTTTTAAAACTTCATAATACTTTTCTATGGCCGTGGAGTCATAACCTGAGGCAACAACGTCCGGTGCGCTGGATTCAAAAGCCCTTTGGATCGCCTTTAAAAGCTCCTGCTGAAGACGATAATCCTCGGGCTGTTTCATAAACAACACTCCCACAAATGGCACAAGCCGCAACAGACGATTGGCAGTGGTCGCTTTATAAGAAGAATCTGGTCGCTCTGCGCCCGCGCGTAAAAGTAGCAAAGGAGCAATGCTGACCCGAAGATCTTGGATACGATGCTGTAAAGCAGCTCGATATTTACTAACTTCCTCCTGAATAAATCTAAGATCAATGGTTTGATTTTTCTTGATGAAATCATTTTCCAACGATTTCATCAACGTCATTTCAAGATGCTCCAATTTTCTTAAAATCTTTTCATCTTTGCCAGCCTTCTTACCATAATCCTCTTCTATAAATTCGGTCTCGGCTAAAATTTCCTCTTCAACCTGCCGGGCGTTTTTGCCGATCCGCTGGTGCTTTCGCAGGTAATCGGAGACATACGTTGATAAGCTGTTGATGATCCCCAATAAAAACGCCAGGGCTAATCCGTCGTGAAGCATTTCCTTTAGCAAGTTCTCGAGATATTCATCTTCAAAATAGGAATCTATTGACCCGCCCGGAAACAATTCATTCAACAGTTCATTGTCCTTTTTCCAGCCCTCATAGTGATACTGATATTGCGGGTCCCAGGATAAAATATCAATTTTAAACTGCAAGAGATCATTCCTGAGGCCGTCAAGAATCTTGAATAAAATGGAATCCTTTTGCGCAGATGCATATTCACAATCAAACGGTATAAGCGCGAATTCCGATGGATGTTTGTAGACTCGGTATTGGGCAATCACACTAAGAGCGTCACCTGATTTGATCATTTTCCGCAATTGGATATCGCTGAACCGGCCTTCTTCTTTTAGCCGAAGACACATATCAAGCATCACTTCGCTAAGACCAGATTGATCTAAAAAATCTGCCAGCTTATTGATTTCAATTTCGTCATATTCCCCAATACCGTCAAGGAATGCCTCCGGCTTTAAACGGATGAGCTCAACAAGACGGTTGGGAGGAAAGTTAGGATCATATTCCTCTGCCATTATTTTTTTAAAAACCTGCACCAATCCTGCTCTGACAATGTGATCATGCGAACGAGGGAGATTGAGCAGATACTCAATGGCCTTATAAGCTTCCTCACGACCATTAAAAATTTTTGTCACCGGCTGATTTTGCTTAAACGGTATGCCATAACGGGCGGCCAAAAAGGAAAGATAGTCATCCGCCTCGAAGGAAAGATCAACATTTTTGTCAAAAAGTTCGTTGACCATCAAAGCCTCGGCCGCCGGGCCAATCAGCCTCGGAGGGTCATTCAAATGATCCACTCTCCCATGCGGATTAAGTTGAACAACCGCGCCCCAAAATCCATCATGAATGAAGACGGAATGTATTTGATCGAAATCTCCGAATGAATGTTCTGATAATTGCGGACCAAACACCATTGAACCAATGAGCATCGGGTGACTACCAATGTAAGCCACCGCAATCCAATTCCCTTGATTATCAACAGTAACATTTTCAATATTTGTAAAATTTTCTTCGCTATAAAGCGAAATCCCCTTCATCGTCCGTGACCCTAAAATTTTCCAAGTCAGCTCATTTATCGCTGGCGGGACCTGTCTTTGACATGTTGCCAGCCAGTCGCCATTTGAGCGAACTTCCGCTATCTTAAGTTGAAGAAACTCTTCCTGACTCTGAAACAAATTGCCCACAAATATCCACTTGCCATTCTCCAATTGGGCTGTTCCCAACCACTTGCCGTTGTTGTGACCCCCATAAACTCTCAAATCTTTAAACTCTTTCCCGATCAGACCCGCCTTTTCCGCGGCTGGTCCCAACGCGATATATTTCCCATTATTAAGCTCAGCGACAGCAAGAAAATCACCGTTATTAAAAAAACCCATGAACATAAAGCGGTACCTGTTCTCAGCGTATCCCTGCTTTTCAGCCAGAGGACCGATCAACTGCTTTTCTCCCCCCACCACTTCAACAACCGCCAGCCAATCACCGTTTGGTAAAATTCCGCAAATTTTCAAATAGGAATATTCCTGATTTTCATATTTCGTGCCTTTAATCCATTCTCCAACAAGCTTTTGATTCTTAACGTCCTCTGTATAATCAACTCTAATCCTCCGATCAAAGCCAGTAAGGGTTTCAACATTACCTGCGTAATTATTGTAATCAAGCTTTTTTCCCGTAAACATATTCTTTGCCTGTGGCTGGCCATCCGGCCGAAAAATTAAAAGACCTCCCCATTTCCTCGTCGCTATTTCATTGATCTGATTCAACAGCAGGGTCTTTGTTGAAAAAATCTCTGGCGTCAAAGTGGGAAACCGACGCTGTAAGAAATCCAATTCTTCCATCACTTCCTCGCCGGTGGCCTTCAACTCATGATATCCCAATTGCTCTAAAGACGAATTTTGTAGTTCCGTGATTCTTTGCCGGGCTTTTGTTTCATCCCAGTCTTGTGTCGGCAAGGCCGCCACTTCTGCTCGAGTCAGGTCATCCAGCATTCTTTGATACTCGATGCCTGGCTTTTTAATTTTGGCCTCTTCACTACTGCTAATATTGGGAGACCGTGACCTCGGGCTTCGGCCGTCGACACCTTTCATAAATTCATGTTCTCCTTGCGACCCTGGATAATAACCGGATTCCGCGGTCGTCATCGGATGCAGATAAAGTTCCACGGCCAGATCACGCGATTCCTCAATGCTTAATCCTGACAGATAATCTTGAATTGCCGCGATCCGCTCATCTTCAAACGCGTTGGTGACCAAATCCAGCTCCGGCGCTTCCTTGCCGCTAGCCTGGACCTGCCCATTGTCAATCCACCGAGCGGCCTGCGTGTAATATGAATTTTTGTCCTTTTTCATAAGCATTGGGGATATCACCGACACCTGATAGGCTTGATTGTATTCCGACCAAAATAGCGGAGCTAAAACCGCGTTGGATTCCATATTCCGCGGCTGTAAGATCCCTTCCTGTTGATAAATCAACTGCTCCAAAGCGTGCAGCAATTCATGAAACGCGGTCCAATTTTCTCGTTCCTCGGCAGGCACGTCGGTGGCTTGACTGACCAAATCTTGAAAAACAATGGCGTACTGCCCCTCAAAATATCCCGCTTTACCCTTAAACGGATATTTGTCCCCCTTAACAAAAACGGCGGTCAGTTTGTCAGCGGCGTATTGTCCTTTGCCGATCAAGTCAAGCTGCTCTTGATTGAGCGTCAATGACCGGTTGATCGTTTCTGTGAAGATGAACAAATGAGGAATATCATTGATCAGCGGGCTAAAAATGAACGGGTAAACCCCTTTGGCGACACAATGATCTTTCAAATCAAAAAGGGCTTGCTCGAGCTGTTCTTCATAAATGACATCTCCCTGATAAATCTCGGCAAGTCTTTTGATCGCGGCAGATAACTCTGGATCAAGACTTGCTGCTTTGTTTAGCACCAAATCAACCAGGTCCTGGTCGTAATCATGCGCCAAAGACAGGACGAAATCATGCAGAATCTCATTCATGAACGCGGCATGCCCTTTCTGGACATCGAAACCAACCACCGTATTTTTAAACGCTTGCCGGTCCCAGGACGCGTTAAAACTCGCGAACGAGTCGGAAAAAAACCGCTCACCCTCGTCGATTGTGGGAAGCACAGGAACGGGTTGTTGATCACCTATTTCAATATCTCCAGGGGGTGGGGATTCCGCCTTTGTATCATTCGGTTCGATAGGAGTCACTTTCTTAGCTGCTTTCTTAACAAAACGCTTTTTAACCGCATTCTTTTCCAATTTAGTTTTGGCTTCCTCTAAAGTCGCCTTATCAAAGACCTCGAGCGGGACTTTCACCTGTTCTGCGGTTTCTGGACCCGCCACCGGAGGCTCGGCGGCCTTTTGTTCGACCTTCGCTTGGGCGGCTTCTAAATAAATCGTCATGCCATCGAGATTTATATACCGAATGGTCCCAACACTGATCACGGCTCCCGCGCAAAGGATCCCACCTATGATCTTCAACCTTTTTATCAAAGTCTTCTGATCTTGCGCCTCTTGCTTTTGCTGCTCAACCGCCGCGAACGTGTCATTGACCGCGGTGAATTCTTCGACGACCGCTGGCTTTTCATCTTCCTCAACGGCGCCCGGTGCTGGCTCTACTGCCGGCCCAACCCGCTTGGCCGCGCCCAGAGCCCACGCGATCTTTTCTTCCTGATAACGTCGATAATCTTCATCATGACGGCCGGTCACCCTTAAAACATAGGCCCCGTAAACAAATATTTTTAAGCCATTCAAAAGCCGCTCGTCGGGATCCGTGGATTTCCCGGCCTCAAAACTCTCGGTGAACTCCGTTCCTTTGAGGATGTTGAAATAAACGCATTTGCGAAACCCATTGACGAAAATCCCGCCGCGGGCATAAGGATTGATCAAACTCAGCAGTCCTCGCTCTTCCTCTTCACGCAATCTTTCCCGACGCTGTTTATCTGCTTCATTCTCCGGCACTGCCACGTTCTGCTGTTTCGCGGTCAATCGATTAAATTCACGGTGATGAGCGATCAGCTGTCTCAACTTTGCGACATCGAATTCAAAATCATCGGCGAACCACGGCCGTTGTTCTGAAGGAAGCATCCAGTTCATCCATTGCTCCCAAATATTTTCAACCAAAGACTGCACCGGAGTGTATCCTTCTGCCAACAGCGTTTTGTCGAAATCAGAACGCCTTACGTCGTTAATGACCTCAATCACGTCCCTGATAAACGCGTGCTGCTTTCGGAATTCCTCCAAAAACATCTTTAAACTTTGCGCCGCCCGGGGAGATTGGTTTTCGACCAACCCCTGCGTTTGCTCAATGAGACTGATAACCCTTTCAAACTGCCGCTCGAGTTCAATATTGAGTGTGATACCGGCATCAACGCCCTGCTCCCGCAGTTGGCTGTTCTGGATCAAACGGCTGTATTCATTGAGAACACCTGATAACCTCTGGATAAAGGCCTCAACCTCTTGCAGTTCAGCGGAAATCGCGGGTGGGGTCGCGTTAACCATGTCATCAAGGGCCCGTAAAAACGACTTCTCATAAGCCTTGATCTTTCTGATATCCAGATTGGATATCCCGTCCTGACGGGCCTGCTCCAAGACTTCGTAATGCCACTGCCGCCCTGCCCCATCGGCAAATTCCTCAACGAGCGCGGCCCGTTGGGCATGCGACATATTGCGGATTTGAAAAAGATCATACTCAGTCAACTTCCCTCTCTTAGAAAATTTTTGACACTGCAACGCTGCGGCAATGAGGTGATATTTTTGTTCGGAATAATCCTCTACCTGTTTCGCCAGACGCTGACGAACGTCGATTTCCGTTGCTTCGTGGAACCTGGTTTCTTGTTGGATTCCCATCGACAAACTGCCATTGATCACGACAACCCATTCTTTGAACGTTTCCGACCAAAAATAATGGCCACCGGCCGTGCCTAAAACGCTCGTGTCCGCCATAACAACTCGGGCCAAAACTTTAGGAAAATCTGGGTGCACAATCGCGGGGGCAACCGATAGAGCCGCGCGCTCAAAATCATTCCTTTTGGCGAATAAGGCTGGTTGCTCCGGGATGATGTCTTCTGGATCACGCGGGCCGATATTCTTCATCTGCCCGGAGGATGAATTTTTAAGAGAATCCAAATCAAAGGTCAAATCAAAACCCTTTTGCAAATCCGCGGCTAATCCAACCTTCTGCTCGCTGCCGATGCTGGACAGCAAAAGAAAATCCCGCACTTCCAGGGCCAACCCGCCGGCAAAGTACCGACGCGGCACGCTCTCCTTTACCCCAGGATCAACTTCCTCCTTAACGTAATTGAAGACGCCTTGCTTGAACGCGTCGAGGTACTGCTCATAAATTTTGTTGTAAACCGCGGGGTCATTGAGATCGACCCCCTTGGTTTTAACCTGGTCGGAATAAAATTTATTGAGAATTCCTTGCCGCAAACTTTTTTTATACCAGGTCGCTAAAATCAAAGAATTGCAGACCTGTCGCAGCAAGGCGAAATTCTTTCCCTCATTGACTTCTTTTTCTAAGACCGGAATGACAATCGAGCGCACCATGTCCGAGGACGTTTGATTGACCTCGTTGACATCGCCAGCCGTCATTTTTCCGGTGCCGAACATATCGCTGTCTTTGCTTTTCTTAAGCGACACAAAATCTTCTTCCAGCATCACCTTCAAATGACTCTCCAAGACAAAGGCGGAATTTTCATGTTCATACACGACCGCCTTCTGCGGCACGATCCAAACCTTATTGAACGTGTTTAACGGAATGTTGGTTGTGCCATAATTTTTTTGAAGCTGCTCATAGACCTGACTCCAAAACTTTTTGCCAAGATCATGTTCCGGATAAATCAACGAGGCCGTGATCTGCTTGAGAAGGTAGTCTTGTTCCAAAACATCCCGGCCCATTTCGGTCTGGCTGAATTCTGACGAAATGATCCGGTTCCCTTCATAAGGAGACAAATTGACCCAAAGCTTATTTTCCGGCAATGTCAAACACGCCAAAAAATATTTAACCAGCTTCGTCGATTGCTCTTCCAGGATTTTTTCGGAAAGCTGCGCGTCTCCACCGGTGACAATGAAATCAAAGCGCAATGGATTGTCACTATGGACCGTCATCCCTTTTAATGTGATTGGAGCAAAGGACGGACTGGTCATGACCATTGTGCCGGGGGCAGGCAGGGCTGGATTCTCCTGGGCTGATGCAAAACGCACGGGTCCTATTGTTTGGCAGCACAGTGACAGAATGATTATCATCACCAGACCACGAAACCGAATCCGGTAACGATTTGTAATAGTATGCCGTATCATAATTTACCTAATATAAAGCATAAAATATTATAAGTTCTAATACAAGAAGCGAAAAATTATTAACAAGGGACTGTCCCAAAGTTAACAATAAGAGGGACTGTCCCCTATTTCAAAAATGTCCATTCTGAAATTAACTTTTTGGACAGTCCCCTGTTAATAAACTGTTGAAAACTATTGGGTGAGTGTGCGGATGGCTTTTTCGAGTTCTTTGATCCCAGCGATCTTGATCATTCCTTTGATCTTCCAATTGCCAAGATCAATCACCGGGCGGCCGTAGACCAGGCCATAGGAGATTTCCGAGCGGGTTCCGTGGCTACCAGGCAAGGCCACAATGATATCAGCTGAGCAAGCCACCATGGCATTTCGCGCAAATCCAATGGTGGTTGGCAAAGCAATATCGACATAAGGATTGGCATCTTTCTTACTAATTCCCGGCAAAAGGCCTATAGTGAGGCCGCCGGCTTCTTTGGCTCCTTTGCAAGCCGCCTCCATAACTCCAGAAAGGCCGCCGCAGACAATTACATAACCCATTTTTGCGATAATATTACCTATTTTATGGGCCAACTGATCCACTTTCACATTTTTACTGTGGCTTCCGATCACTGATACTGTTATTTTCTGCTTGACTTTGTCCATACATGAATAAAACAATTTAATACACAACTATATAAATTTAAGCTGTTATACGGTATTTTTACTCCACTTTATAGCTATTTTAAGCATTCATAAACCACTCTTCCAGAATAGATCGTCAAATCCACCCTTCCCTTCATTTTTCGGCCAATAAACGGGGAATTTTTCGATTTTGAGACAATTTCATCCTTTTCAAATACCCATTCCTTATTCGGATCAATGATCGTGATGTCCGCGTCAAAGCCTTCTTTGATCCATCCCTTTGATTTTAACCCCACAATCCTGGCCGGGGCCGCTGACATCTTCTCAACCAGCTGCGGCAAGGTTAAAACACCCTTATGCACCAGCTCACTCATGGTCAAGCCCACCGAAGTCTCCAGCCCAATTAAGCCAAACGGCGCCTGGTCAAAGCTCACATCCTTATCTTCTTCCGTATGCGGGGCATGATCAGTGACGATGCAGTCAATTGTGCCATCTTTTAAACCTTGCTTTAAGGCCTCAATATCCTCCTTCGTGCGCAATGGTGGATTGACCTTGGCCTTGGTATCAAAATCTTTCACCGCGTCATCAGTCAAAGTGAAATGGTGCGGACAAACCTCGGCCGTGACCTTGATCCCCTGCGATTTAGCAAAACGGATAAGCTCAACCGAGCGCTTCAAACTCATATGCGCCAAATGAACGCGGGTGTTAAGATAATGCGCTAATTCGATATCGCGAGCCACAATGACACTCTCAGCAATCCCTGGGTCACCTTTGATCCCCAAGAGCGTTGAATTCAAACCTTCATTCATGACCCCACAACTAGTCAAAAGCGGGTCCTGACAATGTTCGATCAACAGCAGTCCCACCATATCCGCGTATTCCATGGCCAAGCGCATGACGCGGCTATTGTTGACTGATTTCCCGTCGTCGGAAAGCGCCAGACAACCGGCTTTTTTCAGTTCAAACATATCCGTCAACTCACCGTCCTTCTGTCCCCGGGTGATGGCCCCAATCGGGATCACATTCACCAACCCGACACGTTTGGCCTCATTGATGATGGCACCGACGATCATTTCGTTATCAATGACCGGACAGGTATTGGGCATGCACATCACCGTCGTAAAGCCGCCCTTGGCCGCAGACTTGGATCCGCTTTCAATGGTCTCTTTGTCTTCACGGCCGGGCTCACGAAAATGCACATGGATATCGACCAGCCCTGGGACCACGATCTTACCCGTAGCGTCGATGATTTTGACATTCTCCGCCTTAATCGACGGCGCAATCTTCACAATCTTTCCCCGCTCCAACAGAATGTCCTGCGGCTGTTCGTGCATCTGATCCGCGTTGACAATCTTGGCGTTTTTAATCAATAACGACATTAGATTTTTCCCTCAAGTTCCAATTTATCTTTCGTTCCCAGCAACAAATACAAAATCGCCATGCGGATCGCTACCCCGTTGGTGACCTGACTCAAGATGACTGAGAATTCTCCGTCGGCAACGTCGGAAGACAGTTCCACCCCGCGGTTGGTCGGCCCCGGATGCATGATCAAAAGATGTTTCTTCGCGTTTTTCAGTTTGGCCCGGTTGACGCCAAAGACCTTGGCGTATTCACGGGTCGACGGCAAAAATTTATCCTCCTGACGCTCTTGCTGCAAACGCAAAAGCATGAGCGCGTCACTTGACGCGATCACTTCGTCGATATTATGGCTAACCTTGACCCCCAGCTGTTCAATGCCCCGCGGCATCAGCGTCGATGGACCGCAAACCGTAATATGAGCACCCATGGTCTTCAATCCCCAAATGTTTGACCGCGCCACCCGCGAATGTAAGATATCACCGACGATGCCGACGTTCAACCCCGCCACTTTACCAAACCGCTCGCGGATCGTAAAGATGTCCAATAACGCCTGGGTCGGATGCGCCCGGCAGCCGTCACCGGCATTGATCACCGACGCCTTTAAGCCGTCTGCTAAAATATTGGGGACTCCCGATGATTTGTGCCGCACGACGATCATATCCACGTTCATCGCCTCGATGTTGCGGGCGGTATCCAAGATCGACTCGCCTTTGGTCATCGAGCTGCTGCTCGCGGCCACACTCAAGGTGTCGGCGGATAAACGCTTGGCCGCCAACTCAAACGACAAGCGCGTGCGGGTGGAGGATTCAAAAAAGAGCATGACCACGGTTTTGCCGCGCAGCGTCGGAACTTTTTTCACGTCGCGGGTCGAGATTTCTTTAAAGGATTTCGCGGTATCGAGGATCAACTCAATTTCTTCCTTCGTGAGGTCTTTCAAATCAATCAAGTTGTGTTTTGTCCATTCGCTCATGATTGGTCCTTGATGATGACCTGGTCTTCTTTTTGATCACTCTCCGCCAAAATCACTTTAACGTTTTCGTTCAACGACGTTGGGATATTCTTCCCGACGTAATCGGCGCGGATCGGCAGCTCACGATGGCCGCGGTCAATCAAGACCGCCAATTGGATGTTCGCCGGCCGGCCAAGGTCATGGATGGCATTGAGTGCCGCACGGATCGTGCGGCCGGTGAATAAA
>JAHFFT010000063.1 GCA_023247795.1 Candidatus Omnitrophota bacterium | reverse complement strand
TGGGCAGGCGCTGCCGCGGGAGCCGCGGGGATATTTTTGGATAACGGATCGTTCTTGACTTTTTCTTCCATAAATTTTTCTTAAATTGGGGGACAGTCCCTAAAGGGACAGCCCCCCATATCATTACCGACGGCTCATCATCCGAGAGGTGAAAACTTCACGCATGCCCTTATCAATGTCGCCTTTGCGCGCTTTGGTAAAGGCCATTGATATACCCTTTTTATCTTTCTTCATTTTCTGGACGCTGGATTCCAGTTGCTGAGATTGCGCCGCCGCTTCCGAAATCGAGGTGTCATGCAAAACTTCGTAAAGCCGGCAGACCAGCCACATGTCGGCCAAGTAACTGATAATATCAATCGGATCCGATTCCTGGAGTACATGCTCAATGGAATCCACGAATTCAGCCTGCTTAGTCAATAATTCATCGCAGGGAAGCAGTTTGATCGTCCGCGGTTTCTGCAAATTGAATGTCTTTGACCACGGGTAGGCCAATAAAACGGTTCCCAGCCGGTCCTCCATGACTTCCTTGATGACATAATCCTTCAATTGAATGGCCACTTCATAAAGACCTTTTTCTTGAATATCGACGATCGTCTTCATGTCTGGTTGAACTTTTTTAAGTTTTTCTACACCTTTACGTCCAATGACAATCAATTTGCAATCCGGGATCCGTTTCATTTCCGCCAAGGTATGCCGAATGACCCGGCCATTGAGATCGCCCATGAAAGCGGCTTCCGAAGAAATGCAGATCAGCCCGGTTTTAGGATTATCATTTGAAACCAAAGGATGGCGAACTTCCGACAAACTGATCATACGAAAAAACTCGACGAAAGATTGACCAAACCGGGCAAAACGATCTTTACGGTTTGCCAGTTCATTAAATCTGGTATCAGCAACGTCTTTCAAAACCTGGATGATCTCAACCAGCTCTGTAATGTCTTCCAAGTCACCTTTTATCCTTGCGGCTTTACCCATCTGTTCCTCTCATCAAATTTTAATCAATCCCCGTTCTATTCGATCTTTAACATCTTCCGCCTTTTCCTTGAGCATGGTGATAAAGGTGCCATCTAAAGATAAACTGCCGAATTTGAGAATGATCCCAGCAACGAGAGCCTTATCCTCTTGTTTTTTGACCTCAATTTTACGGCCGAATTTTTTCATTAAAATCTCTGCCAACCGATTTTGAAATTTTTCCGAAAATGGCAGTGTTGAGATGACCTCTGCGATTTTAACATCATCCTGGATCATTTCCATGTCGACATTCAACAAATTCTCCAAAAATTCCGCCGTCAAAGCATCATGCAAAGCCCCTCTGGTTTTCTCGCTAAAAAGTTCCGCCAGCATAAAAACCGTAAAATCAATGGATTTGACCTTCATTTCCTTTTCCAATTCTTTACGCATGGCCTCCTTGGTCTGCTGGGCCTTGATGATGATATCCTCCCCGTCGGCACGGGCTTTCTTAAGCAACTCTTCGCGTTCTTTGCGCGCCTGCTCCTGCGCTTGCTCGTTCATTTTCGCGACCAGCGCGTCGGCCTCGGCCCGGCGCTTTTTGAGTTCCTCATTGGCCGCCTTGATCTTTTCGTTGAGCTCAACCTGCTGAGTGCGTACTCCTTCGGTCTCTTTATTAAGACGATTCACCGCCCCCTGGGTGCTGTCAAAAAGGATCTTCTTTAAGAAAAAAATCAAGACACCGCTGACAATCGTGGTCAGAACAAGAAATTGACTGATCAATGCCCAACTCATAAGTGCCGACTCCTTTTTAAAATTTCACCAAAATTATACGAGTACCCGATATATAAGCAACAAAAGTGTAAAAGAAATAACCTCGACCACAGTGAGTTTGATCAACACCCCCATTTGAATGGCCTTGGTCTTGCTGGGATATCTTCCCAGTTGATCGATAAATTTCTTCCCAATCCAGGCAATGCTGATACAAGGGATCGAAATGACGACCCAAAAAATCGTGATAAAAATAATACCAACTGCACTCATTTTTCCTCGACCCCACCTTACTTGCCAAAAAGCTGGAAAATGATCAAAATCGCGATGATAGAAACGGCCTCAACAAAGATCAGCATAATCACCATCCCCATAAAAATCTTCGACGCTGCCGAAGGATTCCGGCTTAAGGCCTTAATCACAGAATACCCCAAAACCGCGATCACAATGGATGGCCCAATGACCGCGATCATCATGATCGCCACGATCAGCAGGGTTTCTGCGAATTGCATGGGAATGACTCCTTAAATTAAAAACGAATCCTAGCCAAGCCGAAAATCCTTATCGTCCTCTTCCGTCAGGATATCGGTGGCCTTCTTTTTCACTTTTGAAAAACGTTCGGTTTCTTCAACGAGGACGATGCAGTCATTGGCAAAAAACTTAACAATGCCGAACTTGATCGGCACCGCGTCCCGCCAGTCAATGATGATATTTCCGGCATTCAGGATCCCTAAAACTGGATAATGATACGCTAAAAGTTCATATTCTCCATGGTCACCGGTAAAAAAAACACTTTGCACTTCATTTTGATAGAGCAAGGCCTCCGGCGTCATAATGGAAATCTTAAACGTTGGGATGTAATCAGCCATGATGAAAAATTATTTCTTTGCCCCGGCTTTTTCCTTTTTGGAAGTCGCCTGATCAAGGACATCAACACCCACTTGAGGCTTTTTACCTTCAGCATCTTCATCATCCAGCTCAGGCTCGGGACGTTTATCGACGATCTGTTTAATACAATCTTTGATAACAATTTCCGCCTCTTTTTTCATCTCGTCGTCCAAATTCCTTTTCTCGCGCATCTTTTTAATCAGCTCCAGATTCTTCTTTTCCGCAAAAGCCAAAATGATATTCTGAAATTCGGGCACCTCTTCAATCAACAATTCATGAAGCAGCTTTTGATTATAGGCATAAAGAATAAGCACCAGCGCCTCTAAGGCCACCGGCTGCGCTGGCCCCTGTTTGAGCAACTCGGTTAAGATGCCGCCCGTCTTCATCCTTTCTTCCGCCTCTTCCGACTGGCCAGAAGTTTTGAGTTTGGACACTCGCAAAATTTCCCGATACTGGAGATATTCCAAACGTAAGGGAGCTGCTAACTTCTTAACGATCGGCCACTGCACCTTGCTTCCGACCCGTGAGATGGATAATCCCAAATCGACGGCCGGTTTTTGTCCCTCACCAAACAACGGTGCACTGACCATGATCTGCCCGTCGGTCATCGAGACAAGGTTGGATTGAACATACCCAGTCAAGTCCCCCTCCAAGGTCTCAACGATCGGCAGATGCGTCATAGAACCTCCCCCGTAGGCTTTGGCCATGTACGCCGCCCGTTCCACCAATTTTGAATGCAAATAAAAAATGTCTCCGGGATAGGAATCCCGACCCGGAGCGCGGCCCAAGAGCAGCGAAATTTCCCGGTAAGCCCAGGCATGTTTCGTGAAGTCATCGAATATAACGAGGACATCCTGCCCTTTTTGCATAAAAAATTCCCCGATGGCGCAAGCAACGTAAGGAGCCAAGTAAAGCTGCCCCGCCGGCGCCGACGCGGTCGCCGAGACAATGGTGGTATATTTGAAACATCCCTTATCGATGAAAAGCTGTACCACTTTGCCGAGCGACGACTTCGCTTTCCCAATACAACAATAAATGCATTTGAGACCGGTCCGCGCTTGATTGATGATCGCGTCGGTGCCAATCGTGGTTTTCCCGGTCATCTTATCCCCCAGAATCAATTCCCGCTGCCCTAAACCGACGGGGATCATCGAATCAATAACCTTGACTCCAGTCTCTAACGTTTTCTCTAAAATCCCTCGCTCAAGAATGGTAGGGGCCGAGACAAAAATCGGGGCCATCCGGTCATGCTGGAGGGGACCCAAGGCGTCCATCGCCTCGCCAATCGGATTGACAATCCGGCCAATGAACTTTTCTCCGACGGGTGTGGTAAAAGGTTCCAATGTCGCGGTGCATTTATCACCGGTTTTCAACTGCGACACCTGGCGAATGATCAAAACTTGCGCTTCATTTTCGTCGAACCCAATGATGCTGCCCAGGGTTCCATAACCAAAACGGACCACTTGTCCGGCGATGCAGTTACGCAGTCCATCGACGATGACAATGCATCCGCGGATAACTCGGACAACTCCTTCTTCTTTATAACGTAAATCAGACATAATGGAGGAATCCAGGAAAAAAAACTAACGACCGTAATATTTTATTAATTTTGCGTAAGTCAGTAGTAACGATTATAACAAAATCTCTTATCCTCACCTATTCTAAATGCAGAATTTATTGTCCTATGCTATGGACAATTTAAAACGTAGGTAAAAATTTTGGCCTTTGATGAACAAAAATTTTCATAACTAACTACGCTTCTTTTGCCGGTTCATTTTCGCCGGGTTTGGGGACCGTTTTGATCCCTCCTTCTTTCGGTGCCAATTCCTCCCCCATGGTCTTCGAACGTTTGGCCCATAAAAGGAAATTTAAGGCCGTAAACAGCGCGACAAAAGAAACCGTAGAGATGATCACCTTCCATGTTGTTTCAATTGAAATCCCTTGCTTGAAAACCGCCTCCGCCAAGGCCGAAAGTCCGCGCAAAGCTTTCAATTTCGACAACACATTTTTGACTTTCCCTTTTTCCAAATTTTCCAACTTTTTAGCGCGTACGATCGCCATCAGCGCCTCAATCTTTTCCACATCAGCTTTTGCTTCTTCATACCGCTGAGTGTTCATCCGATGCTGACCGATATGCTGTTGGATGTCCAAATCGGCTGATTGGGCCTGCGAATCTTTGATCTCAGTGACTTTTTGCATGATTTGTTCTGTCAAATATGCGGCACTCTCGGCATAAGCCGAATCCTTCAATTCTTTATTGGCCAATTCCGTTCGCTGTACAATCGCCTCGACTTTCGAAAGCGGAAATATCCAAATATCTCTGATCAAAATCTCATACTTTTTCTCCTCGCCAGGACCAAACTCCTCTTCTTTGGTCAGAAAGGCCCGATTTTTCTCTTGATCAAAACGAACCTCAAATCCTTGCTTTTCCACGATATCAAATTCCCGGACCTCTTCCGGTAGATAGTGCTTATGTTTCAACGTCTGGGCCTTTTTGTCATCGGGATTTTTAACGCTCAAAATCAACTTTACCGTTTTTTCCTCGGTTTTCATTGCGGCGAGGTCCTTCGACTCATATTTCAAATAATCAATGTCATAAACGTTCTCCCGAATCCGTGCCAACATATCGGCATGCGCCCGGTATTGCTCGATCCGGCGTCCAATATTTTCAGAAAAATTTTTCTGATCTTCGATGATGAAATCCATTTGCTGTTCCAATTTCTCCTTGGCCGTGACCGCGTAGGAATAATTTTCACTGTCAGCTAAAGTGTCGAGATTGTCTTTCAACTGATTTTTGAGGATCTTGATATCTTCCTCTTTAATACTCCAGACGTCCTTGACCTTTATTTTGAAGGTCATGGATTCCTTTGGTTTGAATTTGATTTTTGCATGGACGAAATAAAGTTGTTTATCAACATCGTAATTCAGCTTTAAAGGTTCGGTATCTAAAATTTCTTCGGGTTTGAGTTCTTTAGGCAGGTCATAACTGACTTCAATTTCTTTTTCTTCGCTCTCTGATCCATTAACGGCAATCAAATTGATCGTGAGATCGGCCCAAGCCCGCAGCGCCAGAGTAAAAAAGAAAAAGAAACAAAGGCTTGTATAAAAAAACCGCAGAATCTGTCGGTCAGGCATTCTTTTCACTTTTCCACAGATTGGAACATCACGAACAAACGTCCTTAGGATTTCCTCGAAAAAAGATTAACTTCCGGCTTCAAACCAAGATTTAACAACCACGTCATCTTTTTCAATCGATTCTTTGATAGCGTTGATCTTCGCATTGATTTCATCCAATTTTTCAGCAACCTTTGCCCGATTCTTAGCTTCCTCTTCCTTCAACGGATCTACTTTTAAATTTTCATTCTTCAAATTCGCGGCTTTCGCGCTCTCGTTAATGAAATTCGAAAGAGAAGCTAAAATCTGCGAGCTGACCTTGCCGGTCTGCAATTGAGTTTCGGAGATCGTCTTGGCCGAAGAATTGAGATCGGTCAGCGAGGATTCCAAAGTGCGCAGTTTAGAATAAGCCGTAGCTCCTTGACCCTTCGCCCCTAAATCACTGCGGATCCCTTGCGCCTCAGAATAAGCGGAATCAGCGCTGCCCTTTGCTTTCTTTAGTTCCTCTTTAATCGTGTCCAATTTTTGCAACTCACCAAAAACGCTTTGTGTAGCTTCGGAATCACCAGTTGTGCCAACCAGGGTTTCTAAGGTATCGACAAAATATTGAATGACCTTCAATTGCCCGTAAACAGTCTTGTCGGTAGCGGCATCGGTGTCTTTTCCCAATGACTTTTGAACAGTGTCAACAAATCCAAGAATTGCCTTTGACTCGCTTGACAATGTTGTTCCTCCTGGAGCATCGGTGGCCAACCCTATTCGCCCTTCAATATTCGTGGCCTTGCCTTGCAGATTCGTGACTCGGTTTAAAATTTGGCTGACATCATTGCTAATCGTGGTGCCGCCGCCTAAATTCGATAAAATCGATTTAGAAATTCCAAATAAGGTGTCACTGCCGGTGTCAGCACTGGTCCCCAATTTGCCATTTAAGGTATTGGTGACCGAAATGATGGCGTTAACGTTGTTCACTAAGCTAGGCGCATTATTTGCTAAAAACGCGATATTGCTCCAATTGATACTTGACGACGTCATCATGGCTAGACTGCCCCAGTTGATGCCAGAGGTACTGCTTAATCCCATGTCCTGCCAATTGACGCCAGGACTTGACATATAAGCCAGATCGGCCCAGTTGATCTTTGCCTTACTCATCACACTAATATCATTCCAATTGACTCCTTGCTTGCTCATCACAGACAAGTTATTCCAATTGACTCCCGAACTGCTCAGCGAAAGGATATTAAGCCAATTGATTCCCGTGCTGCTCATGGACCCGATGCTGTCCCAATTGACTCCAACGCCAGTCATCTTACCGATATCACTCCAATTGATCCCGCGTTGGCTCATCACTCTGATATCGTACCAGTTGATACCCGCTTTTGTTAAAGCGTTGACAGAGACCCAATTGACTCCACTCTTGCTTAAAAGTTGCATATCAGTCCAATTGATCCCGGCCTTGCTCAAACCCCCGATATCGATCCAATTGACTCTGGCATCAGACAAAGCCCCGATGTCTTCCCAATTGATACCAGACTTAGAGATTGTATCCACTGCCATCCAGTTAACCCCTGCTTTAGTAAGCGCACCAATATCTATCCAATTGATGTCGCTTTTACTTAGTGTATTAATATCGTTCCAATTAATACCCTGCTTTGTGAGCGCATTAATATCACCCCAGTTGATAGCGGCATTCGACATCGTTCTAATATCATTCCAATTAATCCCAGCTATGCTCATAGCGTTAATACTGATCCAATTAATACCTTGCATGCTCAAATGC
Organism: Candidatus Omnitrophota bacterium; assembly: GCA_023247795.1. Classification (GTDB taxonomy): domain Bacteria; phylum Omnitrophota; class Gorgyraeia; order Zapsychrales; family JANLHA01; genus JAHFFS01. Next base: position 774 of record JAHFFT010000063.1, on the reverse strand, counting down.
TGTATATCTGCCCAGTTGATACCTGTCCTTGAAAAGGTATTAACATCATTCCAATTGATCCCCACAGAACTCATGGAAGCAATACTTGTCCAATTGACACCCTTGTTACTCATCACTTGAATATCTATCCAATTGATCCCCGCCTTACTCATCATATCGATCCCTCCCCAGTTCACTCCTTTCTTCGTCATCACATTCAAATCACTCCAATTCACTCCTGCCTTGCTCATCACATCGATCCCGCTCCAATTCACCCCAGCTTTGGATTGAGCGCCCACATCAATCCAATTCACCCCTGCCTTACTCATCACATCAATCCCAGACCAATTCACTCCGGTCTTCGATAACGCGTTCACGTCACTCCAATTCACTCCCGCCTTGCTCAACACATCAATCCCATCCCAATTCACTCCCTTCGTCGTCATCACATTCAAATCACTCCAATTCACTCCCGCCTTGCTTAAAGTATCAATCCCTGCCCAGTTCACTCCTGTCTTCGATAACGCGTTCAAATCACTCCAATTCACTCCCGCCTTGCTTAAAGTATCAATCCCCGCCCAGTTCATTCCTGTCTTCGATAACGCGTTCACGTCACTCCAGTTCACTCCTGCCTTGCTCATCACATCGATCCCTGACCAGTTGACACCCTTCGTCGTCATCACATTCAAATCACTCCAATTCACCCCTGCCTTGCTTAAAGTATCAATTCCTGCCCAGTTCACGCCGATCTTCGATAACGCGTTCACATCACTCCAATTCACTCCTGCTTTACTT
>JAHFFT010000035.1 GCA_023247795.1 Candidatus Omnitrophota bacterium | reverse complement strand
GACATTTTTTCTTGGATAGCTTTGATCGACTGTTCCTTTGCGGCCAGGTCAAAGAAACCCCCGGAGTTCCTGGAGTTTGCTTTTCAAAGCCTCTATCTTTTGGCGCATTTCATTGACCATCGCGGTCTCATTTCCCCATCATTCGCAATCATTACCGTTTAAACAAATGTCATTGCGAGCCTGCTTTTTAGGCGAAGCAATCTTCTAAAAAAGGGCATTATAACATATTCTCCCACCTTGGCAATGCCATGCGCAAACGTGATGTTAAGGATACATTTGATCGACTGTAAATAAATAAATAGGGACGGACCCTACTTTTGAATAAATAGGGACGGACCCTACTTTTCGTTTTTCTTGGAAACTTTATAAAAGTAGGGTCCATCCCTATTTATCAAAGTCCATTTTCATTTTTGCAGTAAACTCTTATTGCGCAAATGCCGGTGATACCTAACGGCGAAACGGTGCGCCTCGTCCCGCACCCGCTGCAACAAGTGCAGGCCCAGACTGTCCTTGGCCAACACCATCGGATGACGCCTTCTCGGCAAGAATATTTCTTCTTCCCGTTTAGCCAAAGAAATGATCGGGATCTCAACCTGCAATTGCTCGAGCTCGGCAACGGCCGCAGACAACTGCCCCTTACCTCCATCGACAACAATCAAATCCGGATAGATCAGCCCCTCGGCCTTGAGCCGGCGATAACGCCGCCGCACCACCTCGGCGATCATCTTAAAATAAATAGAAATAAATAGGGACGGACCCTACTTTTCGTTTTTCCTGGAAACTTTATTATCACTTACTATAACATCATCAACAATTCTGTCAAAAGTAGGGTCCGTCCCTATTTATCATCAGTTTTTCGTCAAGAGGGTCGCTGTCATACGCTTTATCGCCGATCAAGCATTTAGGGTCTTCTTGCACATATTTTCTGTTCAAAGTTTCTTCGACAAGCTTGACTTCATGCGGGCTAGCACTGGCCACGTGCATGGCGATAGGAAGACCAGCGCGGTCTGCAACTGCCATGATCTTCGTGCCCTTGCCACGCTTGGTTTTCCCGACGTCAAGACCCCTTTTTTTGCCGGCACGAATGTGCCGTCTATAAAGCACTCGGTTAAATCAATTTTCCCACGGTCCCGTAAATCTTCGGCCAAGGATTGTAATATTTTGTTTAAAGTGCCGTCTTTGACAAACCTTTGGAATCGTCTGTGGCACGTCTGGTACGGCGGATATCTGTCCGGCATGTCATGCCAGGGAGCGCCAGTACGTAATATCCAAAGAATACCATTTAGAACTGCTCTTGCTTCTTTCCACGGACGTCCACGCCCGTCGTTGCGGCGCGGCTCCGGTGGTACTATAGATTTTATATTGTCCCACTGGTCATCGGTTATATCCATATGTCCACCTCCCAGAATATTTTACCGGAAGGTGGCCGTTGCTAAAACCTATTTATGAGATAACTTCTAAAAGCACCGCCCTATTTACTGAATAAATTAATATATTCTTGAAGAGTAAAAAGTTTATTTCGAGAAAATCCTGTAATCTCATGAAGAATTTTCTCTTTAGTAAATTTTTGAATCAAGGTGTTTGCTGTATTAAAAGCAACATCGAGGATCTGAGAAGCCTGTTTTACACTGACAACAGGACTAGAAAATAAATGATGTAACAGTTGTTGACCAAATTTTGCCTGTCTTCCAAAAGACATAATGGAAGTTTCATATTTTGATCTGAGCTTAATTATTTTCTCGAAAGTAGTTTTCCCATCATTGACAGTCTTAATAACCCCTGTTAAAAAGAAGCGAAGCCATTGTTCAATATCATGACTGCTTCTGACCAAACTCAGAGAGTCAAAATATTCACTACGATGCGTTTGTAAATAATCTGATAAGTAAAGTGTCGGTTTTTTTAAAATCCCATAATCAACCAGCTGTAATGTAATCAATAAACGACCAATACGTCCGTTACCATCGGAATAAGGATGAATTGTTTCAAATTGGTAATGGCTAAGAGCAATTTTTATTAGATACGGAATTTGTAAACGCTCACTATGCCAAAATTTTTCTAAATCACTTAATAAAGCAGGCAATTCTTCCGGATGCGGAGGAACAAAAGAAGCGGCTTTTAAAGTGGTTCCTCCAATCCAGTTTTGACTGTTACGAATTTCACCTGGACGCTTGTCTTTCCCTCTTACTCCAGCCAGCAATTTAGCGTGTGTTTCGTTTAAAAGCCTAACACATAGTGGTAACTTTTCTAGTTTTCCTATTGCATAATTAATGGCTTTTATATAATTTTGGACTTCCTCCCAATCTCCCCTTTTCTCTGGCTCAATTTCTTCTCTCGGCAAAACCACTTCATCTATCTCCGTTTTTGTTCCTTCAATCCGAGAAGATTTTGTGGCCTCCTTAATGACATGCATTTTTATAAAAAAATTTACATCTGGAACAAGTTCGGAGTATGCATTTAATTCACCTAAAAGACGAATTGCTTCTTCTGAAAGAAGATTAATACGCTTATCTTTCCACTCAAAGTCCTGATTGATAAGACTTGGAGTAAAACTTCCGTATTCATAATCTTGCAAATAGACGTGCTTCTTAAATTTTCCAGAGTGAAAGGTCATATTTTAAAAGTGATACCCTGTTCGCTATGTTGAAATATGAATTATATTATTTCAAGTTTATACTACAACTTGAAATAAGTCAAATCCTTATTTCAAGTTAATAAATTTTTGCCCCGCAGATGCCGGTGATACCTAACGGCGAAACGGTGCGCCTCGTCCCGCACCCGCTGCAACAAGTGCAGGCCCAGACTGTCCTTGGCCAACACCATCGGATGACGCCTTCTCGGCAAAAATATTTCTTCTTCCCGTTTAGCCAAAGAAATGATCGGGATCTCAACCTGCAATTGCTCAAGCTCGGCAACGGCCGCAGACAACTGCCCCTTACCTCCATCGACAACAATCAAATCCGGATAGATCAGCCCCTCGGCCTTGAGCCGGCGATAACGCCGCCGCACCACCTCGGCGATCATCTTGAAATCATCAATCCCCTCGACCGCATTAATACGAAACCGACGATAATGGCTCTTATCTGGTTTGCCGTTAAGGAACGAAACCATCGACCCGACCGCCTGCTGCCCCATGATGTTCGAGATATCAAAACATTCGATCCGGTCCGGCCGTTTGGGCAGCCCCAGTGCTCGCTGCAGCTGCTCAGCTTCCTTATAACAGTTGACGTCACTCGTCCCCGAATACAAGGCCCCCATGGCGCGGATTTGGTCACGGACCTTGGCCGCCTCTTCATATCGTTTATCCTTGGCTAAGATTTCCATCTCATTGTTCAGCTTACGAAAAAGCTGGTCCTTCTTCCCTTCCAAAATCAAACGGACATGACGGATATTTCGGGCATATTCCTTTCGACTGATCTGATTGATACAGGGCGCGTCACACAAACCAATGTGATAATCAAGGCATTCCTTGTCGGGGAAAGGCTCACAGGTCCGAAAATGGAAAATCTTGCGGATGAGGCTCAAGGCCTCGCGCACCAGCCCGACCTCGACGTAAGGCCCGAAATATTTCGAGGTCTTATTTTTTTCACGCGGCCGCACCACAATCACTTTGGGAAAGGCATGCCGGGTGATTTCAATGTAAGGATAACTTTTATCGTCGCGCAGCTCAACATTGTATTTCGGCTGATGCTTTTTGATGAGGCTCGCTTCCAACAAAAGCGCCTCGGCCTCGCTATGGGTGGGGATATGATCAATGCTATGGATCGTGGCAACCAGCAAATCGGTCTTCGATAAGGTTGCCGGACGACGAAAATAAGACTGCACGCGCTGACGCAGCGAAACCGCCTTGCCCACGTAAATGATCTTAGCGTGGGCGTCCTTCATCAGGTAAACGCCGCTGCTTAACGGGAGATTTTGGATTTGCGTTTTGAGATCCACTGCCAAATCTTTATGCCCTGTTCAATTTTTAAGACAACACTCATCGCCAGATAAACAAAAACCCCCATCAACGTCACCGCCCCTAATTTGAACAGGCTCTCCTTCATTGGCAGATATCTCCATAACCCGTCGACAAACGCCCCAGCGACAAACGTGGCAACTAAAATTTTTTCAAGGGGCCGTTTCATCCCCGCGCTCAGACCGACAAGCCTTTGATCTAGCACATACAACAAAACCAAGAAATTGATGATCGAGGCAATGGAACTGGCCAAGGCAATGCCGCCGATCTTCATCGGGAACATCAGGACAAAATTCAAAATCAGGTTGATCAGCAAACACACCGCGGCCGCGATGACCGGGGTCTTGGTATCTTGCATGGAGTGAAAAGCCGTCACCAAAATTTTAACACCGCCGAAACTGAATAACCCTATCGCGGAACAAAACAAAGCCAGATACGTGATCGACGTCGAATAGGCGTTGAATTCCCCTCGCTCAAATAATATCCGAACCATTGGTTCGCCTAAGAGCATCAGCAAAATACTCAGCGGGCCGAGCACAAAAAACAGTCCCTCGAGGGTGAAATGAAGTGTTTTCTTTAACTGTGCCAAATCATTGCGCGCGGCCATCCCCGAAAAAGACGGCAAGGCTGCCGATGCCAAGGCCACACCAAAAATCCCCATGGGGAACTGAATGATCCGGTTGGAATAGTAGATCGCGGAAATGCCGCCTGGCCCGACGATATGAGAAAGCGAGGCACAAAACGTATCGATAAAAACGCTGAGTTGATAAACCCCGGAACCAAAAATCCGCGGCAAGAGCAGCTTCCCTACCTGCTTAGCACCGGGATGGCGCAGTGTTTTGGGCCAGAAAAAACGAAAACCGCATTTGACCAGGGGACTGAAATGCACGGCCAGTTGCAGAAATCCACCGACCAGTGTCGCGATGGCCAAACCGTAAATCGGCTCTTTCATCACCCACGGAGAAATGAAGGCACCGGCAATCACCGCGATATTGAGCAGGCACGGACTGAACGCCGGCACCGCGAATGAACGGAAGATAAAAAGGATCGACATGCTGTACGCGGTCAAGCCGATAAAAATGAGATAGGGAAAAGTCAATGTTGTTAATCTGATGGTCAGATCAAGTTTCGCGGGATCAGCGATAAACCCTGGCGCGAGTGCTCTAACAATCATGGGCGTAAAAATCATGCCCAAGACCGTAATCAAGGTCAGAACGATCATCGCCCAAATCAAAATAACACTGACAAATTTCCAAAATTCTTCGTGGTTTTTTTTCGCGTCGTATTCGGAAAGCACCGGAACAAAAGCCGATCGGGTGGCCCCTTCGCCAACCAAATCGCGGAAAAGATTAGGGATTTTGAGCGCCACAAACAGTGCGTCAGCCTGGGCACCGGTCCCCAAGATCTGGGCCAAAACAACGTCGCGCAAAAACCCCCATATTCGGGAAAAAAGCGTTCCCACGGAAAGAATTGAGGTCGATTTGAGGATCGCCCGATGACTGTCCTGACTGTGCGATTTTGCTGTTGACATCTTCTAAGTGCTTTGCTATATTAACGCTTCATCTAACACGTAAAAGGAGCAGATCAATTGCCACAAAGATATTCTGGAGCTAAAGAGTTACGCAAAAGCCACAAGAAACATCTGCATAATCTCGACATTAAATCAGAATTGAAAAGGACCATCAAGTCCTTTCTCAAGGCGGTACAGGAAAAAAACAAAACTGAAGCTGAATCTGGTTTGAAACTGGTCTATAAAAAATTGGATAAAGCTGCCAAACGCAATATCTTTCATAAAAACACCGCATCCCGCCGTAAATCGCACTACCAACGCCAGCTCAAAAGTCTGAATTAAATGCGAAAAAAATCCAGCGTGGCACTTTTAGTAACGCCTCCCATTACCAAGGTCGCTGTCACCAATTATTTATGGGCAAGCTGAAAACACAGTAACAGTTTCATTACCTTGTGTTTCAACCTGATCCGTTTCACTGACAGATTGATTAGTTTCAGTAATACTTAAGCTATTATTAGTTGCAGAATTGGCCACCGAGGAAAACGAAAGGCTGGTAATTGCACCACAAATAAAATTGGTATCACCAGTCGGGTTACCATTCTTATCCAATCTTACCAGAAGCGCATCCCAATCAGATCCACCATAATCTTTCGTATAACCTACTAAAACAACTCCTCCATCATCAGTTCCATCAACCTCTAAGTACTCATCTGCTAAACCACCAGCCCCAAAATTTCGTCCCCACTGGACTTCTCCACCGCTATTAAACTTAGCAACAAAAGCATCGGTGCCCGCATGCAACCCCACGACCACAAATCCACCATCACTCGTCTTAGCTAACCCATTTACATTTTGGGTTGCTGAAGCAGCGTCAAAGGTTTTAGCCCAAAGCATAGTTTGCCCATCAGACGAAAATTTTACTATAAGAATATCGCCAGTTTGACCTGCGGCTATAATACTGCCATCATCCATTTCAAGAACATCGGTTGTAAATGCATCCGTTGACGCCAATCCAATATAACGCGTCCATTGTTCAACGCCAGAACTATTAAATTTAGAGATACCAGCTTCCCAATCGTTTGATACATACACCTGCCCTGTCGCTATAAAACCTCCATCTCTCATTAATGTTAAGCCGCTAAGAGTATCAAGGGTGCCTCCTGGCGCCAAAGTCTTGGCCCAGCAGGATCCACAATTAGCATCCCCGGTACTATCAAACTTAACTAAGAAATATTTGTCATTTGTTCCACTATAAGACTTTGTCTTTCCTCCAGCAACAATACTTCCATCACTCAGGCCAACAACGTCAAAGAAATAATCGCTATTTCCTGTCCCACCTCCAACCGTTTTGGTCCATTGCTCTGTTCCTGCGGCATCAAATTTGGCGATAAACGCATCATCAACAGTTGCACTATAACTCTTGGTAGTCCCTACCGCCACGATACTCCCATCACTCATCTCAAAGGCATCGTAAAAATAATCTGCAGCTGTATCTCCGAGTGATTTTGCCCAGAGAACATTACCTTGTTCATCATACCTGACGATCAATCCCTCATAAGTACCACCGATGGTACTATACCCTGCGGCAATATAACCAAAATCCTTCGTTACGATTACAGAGTAGTAATATTGCGTCCCCGCATCACCCTGCCCTACCGAAAAACCGGTCACCGGCTTATAGCCCGTGCGGGCGAGCCTGCCGCCAAATTCAGAACCTAGGGTTGCCGCTGAAAAAGCTCCTCTAAAACGATCAGATAATCTTGATTCTGTGCTGGGACGACTTAACGATCCCCCTCGTAGACCATCACCCGTTCCCCCGGTCACTCCATTCACTAATGTGGCATCTTTTCCTGGCCAATCGGTATTGGTCGCGTTGCCTTCATATGTCGATGTTGTCGTCAATATCCCGTCTCCGTTAGAACCACGAAACCCTCTACCAGTACTCTCTCCTAATGATGCTATCATTTCCCATAAGTTCCCTGACATTTCCATATTTCCATAATATCCTGATCCCGCGCTTTCCCGATCTGTAGAAGATGCGGCGGCAAAACCCGCACGTAGTGGCACATCAACCATATTATAATTACTGAGCCCTTTCCCTTTATTACTCGGGACCTCATTATTTAGACCAGAATTTTGAATTGTAGCAGATACCTGTGTTATTGTTGTGCTTCCCCACGCATACTCTTGATATAGGGGAATTGATGGCCCTCTCGCTGCCTTCTCAAATTCTGACTCCGTATAAGGCCTCAATCCCGCCCAATCTGCATAGGCTAATAAAGACGGCCAAATCAGATAATTCATCGCGACATTTTCACCGTCATCAAATTCATTGAATGTTGCATTACCATCTAGTGAACAACCAAAAATGATCGGATCTGTTGTTCCGTTTCCCGAGGCGGGAGCACGGATACCATTTCTACCAGTTACAGTTGCGTAATTTGACATGACATATACATTCGTAATAGCATCCGTTGAAACATTCGTTGTTGTCCGGTTTTTTTGTTGCGCTCGGCTCAACGTATTTAAAAAATCTCGATACTGCGCCTGTGTTAATTCATATTTCATGAGATAAAATGGTCGATAGCCCGTCGGAAAATCAACATTATCAACGGTCCCATTGTTATCTGTATCTAACCCACCATCTCCATCTATTCCTATCCCAGGACTTATTAATTGTGAATCATCTTGGGCATTAGAATCGACTTTAATACTTCCAGTTAAAGCAGTTGTAATCTGTTGCTTAGTATTATCTGTCACATGACACGCATTAGCTGACTCATTTGTCCCATTCCCGTCCCCAATGTAAAACGGCCCTTCCGAAATATACACCATCTCAATCCCAAACACCTTCACCACGATCGAATCCGTGTCCGCGATCCCGCTCTCCCCATAATCCATCACCAGCCGTACGTTCGTTGATGACAAAGTCCCACTCCCCGTTGCGTTCCTGCGGATGAACGCCCCCTTGCGGTCATTTGGAATATACACCTCCACATTCCCATTGCTCCCATACGACGTCCCCGTTGGATTTGTCCCTGCCGTGTCTAAAACCCCGTGCTTATACGCCGCCGTGCACTTTGTCCCATTCCAGGAATTGCATGCTTTCAAAAATACCCAGGCCGCATCGTGATTGATAGAATCCTTCCAGGAATTGTCCCAGGAGATATCAAACTCGATGACGACGGTATTATTGGTTGGATTGCGGTCTTCGAGAGAAACGTTGCTGATCTTAAGGTTATTCGCCCAGGCAGGCGAGCCCCACAGGACCAATAAACTCATGAAAATCAAGAGCTTGGGTAATATGCCGTTACGCTTGCTCATCAAGATAAGTATAAAACTAATTTTCAATAACTTCCATATTTTCCTACCCCCGTCACGCTAACTTTCCCCTCCCCTAACCCCTCCCACAAGTGGAGGGGAATTTACATATTGAATTGTTCCCTCCCCCTTGCCCCGCCTATGGCGGGGCTGGCGGGGAGGGTTAGGGAGGGGGAAACCCCTCGCAGGTCAGAAGTGAGGCTCAAGTAGTCCTGATAATTTGGTCACACAAACTTCCATGGCCTGTTCCGGCTTGAGCCGGGAGCGCTTGATATTCAAATCCGCTTGGGAAAGGGTCTGCAACCCCTCCGCGAATTGATTTGGATTAAGACGCTGTTTGCACTTATTCCCCCAAAACCAAACCAGACCGCCCATGATCTGTAGCGGGTGACTTCCTTCCTGAAAGAGTTCGGATAACATTTGCAGGGCTTCCGGCAGGCGCCGCCCCCCCATGGCCTTGGTCATGTCAAAGACACTGACCGGCTGTTTCTTAAACAGATCGATGATTTGCGCGTGCGGTTTTAGGAGCTTAACAAAAGCATCGCTCTGCGTCCAGGCACTGGATTCTAAAACCAAAACCAGATGTTGGGATTGGGTGGAAAGAAAATCTTCCAAGATTTTCTTATTTTGGGTCGTCAGCTTATGGCAATCGCGGACAATGACAAGCCGGGCAGGGGCGATGAAAGGCAAGGCGCCAAGACCCTTCTTCAAATCTTGCGCGTCGAGTTTGTTGGCATATAGAACATCGTAATCAAAATGTGTTGAGTCTTGCGTCTTTAACGTTTGTTTTCTGATCTGTGCTAATTGGGAGTCTTTTTTCTCTCCATCATCGCCGATGAGCAAATAGACCATTCGACACTCCCTTCAACTTTGGGGCCAGTCCCCTTAACGAACCCCCGGGGTCCAACCCCGGGAGTTCGTTGCAAATATTACCAGTCTTCAACCGTTCGCGCCGTCACCCGTCGGCCCAAATCAACGGTCGCCTCTTCAACCGCGGACGCCTCGGTTGTCGCCAAAGCGCCGCGCACAAAATACGTCGCCTCTCCGGCAAAAGCGCCTTCTTCCCAATACACCTCTTGCTTTTGATTGTCCCACATCTTCATGGCAACAATGATTTGCACGCGGCTTTCTTCAGCATCATTATTGTCCGTAAAACGCAGCGCGAACCGCTCATACCTCAATAGCTCTCCGCTCAAAATAAAATCCGCCTCATCCTTTTTGTCGGTGATACGCAAATTGCCGTCAAAGAGGAAACGGTTGATAATGGCATTGCGGACCTTGACTTCCAAAAGCGGCATATAAAGGTTTCGCTGGCTATCCGACGTAAAATCAATTTTATTTTTGAATTGCTCGATGTAAATCGTTTTGAATCGGGCGGGAATAGCGGAGCCAGTCGTATACCCACAGCCATTCATGGCAGAAATACAACACAAAATACTAAATAACAGAAAGGATTTTTTCACTTTTGTAAGGTATTCATCTCGCGCAATTTGGCCAACGCCTTGGGCGCCCAGGTCGTATTGCGGTAGTCATCAACAATGGTTGAGTAATAAAGCTTTGCCGCCTGATATTTTTTATTCTTCTCATAAAAGGCCGCCACCAAAAAATTATTTTCCGCTTCCTTTTCCCGCAATTGATGGATCTGGTCCTTGGCCTTCCCGGAAAGCTCGGCCTGCGGATTTTCTTTAACAAAGGTTTCGAACTCATCAATTGCGGATTTGGTCACTTTTTGATCATACTGGGCATGCGAACTGCGGCTGGAGTCGGATAAGGCGATCTGATATTTTGCCGCCTTGGCCCACTCTGATTCCGGATAATCGTTCATTGTTTTTTCAAATTCGTCCCGCGCTTCCTGAAAAAGCTGCTTCTCCTGCAAGTAAAGCCCGATTTTATATTGCGCTTGCGCCGCGAATTTCCCATAAGGGGCGTTCTTAATGACGGTCCGAAAAATCTCAACAACATCATAATCTCCGCCCACAACGGTCTTGATAAATTTATTGCGGGTATCCTTGCCTTCCAGCAAATCATTGCCGATCTCAAATTGCTGTTCAATGATTTCTACTCCCCGTTCACTATACGGATACTTATCAATCACCACTTGATAAGCCTGAAAGGCCTTCAAAAATTGGCCATCCTTCTCAAGGCAGCGGCCGACATAATATTGGGCATCGGCGGCTTCCCGGGCGCGGGGAAAAGATTTGATGAGTTTACGGAACTCCTGGATGGCTTTCGCGGTATCTCCAGCGTCGAAGAATTCGATCGAATACTTCAACTGCTCTTGCGGAGTTTCTTTGACGGAATATTTTGGATTGGTCCATTGATTGCTCTCCGGCGTCCAGACCCAAAAAGCCTCGGCCTTAAAGGAACAAAGAAGTAACAAGCCAGCGAAAATGATGCGTTTTTTCATTCTACAATTGTGTTCCATTAATTTTGAGTAAGAATTAGTTTAACATGGTCGTAAAAGCCTGTCAAAAAAGATAATCAGTTTAGGTCTAAACTTTTTCCGCCATCTTGCCCGACTTTGCTTAAGACTGAGACCCAACATCATTCCGGTCCGAACGAAAACAGCAGCGTCCCTTGAAGACTATCTAAAACCGGCTCGGCGTCCATGTCATTAGGTATTGTCCCATTAATGTTCGTAACCTGCAGACGGCAACGCAAATTCCCTTGGACCGCGGTAAATGTCATCGCTTCACGAGGGAGAGATCCGTCCTTTCTGAAACGCTTGTGGGTCTCTTTTAACCAAGCACCGGAAAATGTTGCTAGAGTCACCTCATTATGGCTGTCAAAAGCCCTAACCATTCCCGTTGACGGGTTATAGCTAAGTGTCAGCGCACCTCGAGGAGTTTCGAACGTTTTACGAATTGGCTGATCCTCAGCGTACAGATCAAAATTCTGAAAATAATCATATCCAGAGACCTCCATGAGCATATCCTGATCCTGGCGGACAAAAAAATTGAAATGCGCAGCTGCAGCTGTATCATGATACCCTCTGTCAAAAATACTACCGGAATAATATCCGTTGTATTCGAGGCCTAACTCTCCGGTCACAAATTTTTGGACCGACAGTTTAGACCACTCTACCGATGCATCGGGCAGCGCCCATTTCTCCAGATGCTTAAGTCCGAAGTTGTCCTCAAGATAAGAAACAATATCCGATATCTCGCTGTTGGCTTTATCTTCGATCGCTTTCTCGGCTTTCTTGATCTTGCCGTTGACCAAAAGCCCTTGCTTTTCCAAAATTGACTTAAGTCGCGCGGTCTGGTTCCATTTAGAAACCGACATCGCCGACCAAGGGCCCCAGGTAGCAGCCGCGGTCAAGACAAAAAGAGTCAGCGGAATAAAACGGATGTCCGCTCGCGGCCGCAAGGTAAAACGTGTCGCCACGATCAAAAGCCACACCGTAAAAACAAGGATAAAATACCGCGGTTCAGTCATCCCGTAATCCATGACGCGCCGGCCAATGGCCACGGCCATCAGGATAATCAAAGGATAGAGTGCTAGATAAAAATAACGGCTGTACACGCGGATCCAGGCAAACTCTTCGCTTTCCCTTAACGGATGCACCAACAACAGCGTAACAATCCCAAAAACCGACACCCCGAGAACAAATGACGACAGCCACCCCTGCGGCAGCGTCCAGGTCGTGATGATTTTGGCCATGTACAAATAAAGGATGAAGACATACAACATGACCAACGGAATCAGCACGAACTGTGTAAAGATCCTTAAGCCTTTGGGATAATCAATCCTTCCTTCGAGTTTCGGGATCTCTTTCGGTACGCCGCTCAAGAAAAACCAGGTATTAAAAATACCGACGACGGCGATCCATAAATGAAAGTAAATCTTGCCATCAAATTTGACGAACTCAAACAGGTAGTCTGTAACCGCAATGGCAAGTATAAGGCCGAGGTAAATCGTGTTCGAATAAATGAAAGAGAAAAAAATGCGAAGAAAAAGCGCCTTGTTATATTGCCAGAAAGAATTGCTCAAACCTTTGAGAAATAGAAAAGGTGCTAACGCCGTCAGTAAATGCAGGTTCAGGTTGATGAGCCAGTAACGGTTAAAGTCGAGGCCGTTAAAACGATCTGGCATGATGAGATAATAAATCGCCAGGATAGCGGCCACTGCCAGACGCCAAAGGTTCAGTCGTCGGGGTTCCCAGCCATGGGTTTCGGCAAAAAGGCGCAGCGATATGAACGATGTGACGCCCAACGCGGCGATCATCGCCAAATTGATCAGATAATAAAAATCATCCTGCTCACTGTAAGAATGTGAGTGGAACCGTATCATCGCCAGCGTGCCCACGGTGGCACTCGCGAGTACCAGCGGAAAACGCTCAAGCGCGGACCACGCGTCGCGCAATAACTCCTGGACCGGTCTGATTTTCAATGCCCCCTCCTTTTAAAATGTTTTGACCTTCAAGAAATGATTCATCATTTTTCTTCGGATTTCAACTGGGATTTTATGTATTGAAGAGATTTTTTGAAGGCCTTGGGGTCACGTAGGACTGAATTCACAAGAGCGCAAGGATAAGTACACCAACAAGAGGACAATTGTTCACGTTGCTGTCGCGCTTTTTCTGAATTCCAACATTTTAAAAGATCACAATCAAAATCTCTGATGTTAGCGTAAGGATGAACAAGTTCACAGAGCGATGTCCCACCATCCGGAAAGATCGTCGCGAAACTATAAGGGGCCACACAGGGTGCCACCGATCGGTTCTCTTTAACAACGGTTAAATGGTGTTCTGCCATAGAAGAGCGAAAATATGATAAAATTTTCCGCCCCGATTTTTTGTGTTCATAATTTTCAATTTCTTGGACGATCTTTCTGCATACTTCTGGAGGGGGGAGCAGATCTTCGGCATTGCCGGCATTGAGCAAAATCTTTTTATCAAGCCCTCCCACATCACGGCTGTCTTGACGGATAAGCAAATATTGCACTTCACATCCAACGGTCTCTCGCAATTCCTTATAAAAATCAAAAAAAACTTCGGCATTCCCCTTCTGGATCACTGACGTCACGAGGGGGACGATACGGTCATCGCGTTTATGAATGGCCTTTAATTTTAGGAGCGTGTCCATCGCCTTTTTATATCCGCCGGGATATTTTCGGATCTTATCATGGACCTGCTCGGGACCATCGAGTGAAATCGGGATTCTTAATTGCGCGCGCTTCTTTAGATTAAGAACGGCCTCCACCGTGCCCAATAACCGGTCTTGCAATACACCATTGCTGGTAATAAAAAGACGATCAACATTCCCAACTTGGAAAAAGGCCTTGACAATATCCGCCAGATCTGGACGGGTCGTCGGCTCTCCTCCGCACAACAAGACCGTCGGGATTTTCCCTTTAATTGAGCGACAGATTTTTTGGATTTCATCCAACGTTAAACCCTGCGAAGGGACATTCAATTCCGCGGCATAAAAACAATGCACACAGCTTTGGTTACATTTATTTGTGATAAAAAAGAACAGGGTGTCTGGAAAAATTATTTTTTTCTTTGACTGCATGTTTTTCAACTTCTGGCCTAATCCGATCGAGGAGACCACCAGTGGTTCAGGAAGTTGAATGGCAAGATTTAAGACCCAGTCTCGATAACGTTCGAGTTTGGCCTCTGTGATGACCGTTCCCACGAGATCATTGACAATTTTCACAATGCCCCCTTATTTGCGAACGCGAACTTTAAAAATTTTTGCCTCTCGTTACGCAGCTTCCATACTGTCCAAAAGTGTCTCAACAAATGAAAAAACGCCCAAAGCATTCCCGCCACCCGCCGAAACTGTTCAAAAAGACGAACGAACACGCTGGACGAAGATGTTGGTGGAGATATCTTCCAACCGGTCTCTTGTTTTCGTTTTAATAACCGCGTAAAGGTTTTAACATCAAAGTTGAGGGCCAAATACAAAAGCATGTTGTGCATGGACATAAATTGATAAAAGACGGCGTTATTGGCTGAGTATAAAGGATGCCGCCCTGAACACGAAAAGAGTCCCGCGCATCGATACCCAGCCGCGCATAATTTGAAGCCAAAATCGACATCATCAAAAGGATATTCGATAAAATCAGTAAACCCGTTGATTTTATTAAAGGCCTCTCGAAGAACGAAGATACACGCGGTGTTGACAAAATCATCGTCGATCAACTCTTGGCCCCTTTCAAATTGCTTTTCAACAAATCGATATTTCAGCCTGCCAATGACAAAATACGAAAACTGCTTGTCGGGATAGATAATGCCCCCGAGCGAGCCCAATCGTGGATTTTTTTTGAATTGTTCAACGGCCAAACTTGCGCTTTGATCAGGAATGTCAAACACATCGGAGTCGATGAACCATAAAATGGAACCTCTGGCGACGCGCGCCCCTTGATTCCTCGCGTAAGCCGCTCCCATATTTTTATCAATACAAACAACGCGAACGTTTTTCCGGTCTTCGATATTAGCCAGGACTTGGATTTCAGGAACACCGTTGCTGACGATGATGATTTCCAATTGATCGTAACTTTGATTCTGGACATTCCTAATCGTGGTCCCGATCGTCGATATTTTTTTGCCATAGACCGGAATAATGGCTGACACCCAATGGGGTTCACCCAGATTGGTTTTAAGAAAATTGTGCTCTTGGTGATAAATGTAGTACATTTTTCCTTTTGGACTGTTTAAATCATAACACGCCTTATTGCCGTTGGAGAACTTGAATCACTAAAATCATAGGATGCAACAGGACAGCAAAATGATCCGCGTTGGCCTTAGAATACCCTCGCTTACGTTTTAACTTTCATTTTCCTTTGGATAACCTGAGCGTCCCGATCAAGGCCATCCAATTCCTCCAAGAGTTTACGCATCTGCGCCGAATGGGTCCCCGGGCATTTGGCGTTGACATACTCCTTACCAATCAGATAGTACAGATGTTCTTTTTTCAAATTGAGCGCTGTTGAATCCAGATAAAATTTGCCTTGTTTAGAAAATTCCCGAAACTCCTTTTCACCGCGTTTTGCCAAAACCAGGGCGTCCGTACTCATTTTTTTTAGCTGTCCCTTGATCTTTGGCCATTCTTTTTGAAAATCATTTCTTGTTGGCATCGGTTTATCTCCTCCTTGATTCATGATGTTGTTGAATCACATACCTTCTAAACCAACCCTGGGAGTTCAACCCCCGGGCTTGAACTCCCGGGGTTCGCGAAGCAGCCAGGCCCCCATTTCTCAAGTTGCAAAATTTAAGTTTTCCTTTTATACTTGAGTGCCATGAAAAAAATCATTTTCACTTTTCTCATCAGTTTGTTCTGGATCGCCGGGTTATACCTCGGACTTTTGGCTTTCCTAAAACTAAACCCCTTGGCCCAAAATTCTCTGCCGTCAACGCAACAAACGCGAAACCAAACAATAAACCCAAATGACCAAGCAGACAATCTCCTCGAATCCCGCCAGGAATTCATTGACCAAATGAACAACATCGAACGAGATACTCTGCCGCCTGGACAAAAGGACATTTTTAGCTGGCTAAAAAATCTTATCGCGTCCCGAAAATCAGCAGCTAATCAAGACAAGCATTCAGCAAAAAACACCATGACACTCAATCATGATACCGAAGACCAAGATCAAAAAGCAAAAGACCTTTGGCGCAAACAGAAACAACTTATGGATGAAAGAGAACGAAAAGTGAGAATGAATGAACGGGGCCGCTGAACCCGCCTTGACAATTCACTCATGGTCTCGGGCGGCAAGGATCCGTTTGGTCATCTCCTCTTCATAGGACAGCTGAATTTCTTCAAGCCCTTCTTTACCTAAAAGATCACAAATTGTTTTCTCGACGGCAGTAAGACGATTTCTTAAATAAACATACTCGCCATTCAGAATTGTTTTTCCCGGATCAACGTACTTTGCCTCAAAAGCCGCTTTTTCTTTCTCATCAATGTACTTTTGAAACTCATCCAACTTTTCTTGATATTCGCCTCCAGCCTTTTGGGGAAGCAGTTCCATGATATGTCGGTCGACGGTCAATTGCGTGAATTTGCGGTCAATCTTTTCCAACGCCTCACGGGTGGTCTTATAACACCAGATCAGATAACGCCGAATGAGCTGCCGCTCTTTGATTTTGTTCTTTTCTTCGTCCATGGCCTTAACCCGATATCAAATGTCAAAAAATGAAGCGCCTATCTCCCTTTTTTTTACGCTAACCAATGAGGGCAGTGGAGGCGTTACGGGCAGTGGAGGCGTTACTAAAAGTACCACCCTCCATTATCTTATTATCTTTTCAGCCTGACCCTTTTAGTAACGCCTCCGATTTTCAAGTAACGCCTCCGATTTTCACGATTTTCAGGCTGAGACCAAACGATAGGTTACATTTTTTACACGAGACCTTTAAAAAGTTCTAGCGCCTGCGTTACCCGAATTCCTTCCGGCGTCTTATAATCCTTGTTTCCAACGGCATGAATCTGCCACGCTTCGGCGGCAGGAAATTTATTTTTCAAATACCGCAAAGACTTGCTGACCTCGTCATCCGCCCACTTGCACTCGATCAACATTGATGGCCGGCGGTCTTCGGTGATCACAAAATCAACTTCGCGTCCATCGATATCGCGAAAATAAAAAAGTTCCAGTTCCCTGCCCTTAGTGTCTTGCTCGAAATGCACCCATTTCAAAAAATGTGATGCCGTCATGTTCTCAAAACGGCGCGACATATCCGGGACAAGCGACCAGTCGAAATGATAATGTTTTTGTTCCTTCTTGACGGCACGAATTTTAGGGGCGCCAATCGGACTCAAACGAAAAATAGCATACATACGTTCCAACACCGCAACCCAAGATGCCAAGGTCTTATGGCTTATCTGCAAATCTTCGCGTAAAGCATTTAAGGAAAGTGGACTGCCAACCAATTCTGGAAGCCGAAGCATAAGGAGTTCTAGATTGCCTAAATCTTGGATTCTTTCAAGAGAGGCAACATCTTCGCGGATCAATCGAGTGCGGTATTCTCGAGACCAGCGTTTGGCTTCAACTTGAGACCCACCAAGAAATGGCTCGGGAAATCCTCCCAGCTCAAGCAAAGCCATCATGTCCTTCCGACAATTGATATTAAGTTCCGCGACCGACAGCGGATGCAGGCGAAGATAATGATACCGCCCCTGCAAGGAGTCTCCGCCGAACCGATACAGATCAAGCCGAGCGCTTCCGGTCACTGGGATCTTTCGTTCTCTCGATGAGAGATCAAAAAGACCTTTGAGATAATTACGCCAGGAACGATATTTATGAATTTCATCAAGAATAAGAACTTCTGAGGAAGGGATCTCGCGTTTAAGAATTTTTTCTCTATGTTCTGCGATGTCCCAATTGAGATATCCTTTGGGGTCTTTGGAAATACTTTTGGCAATCGTCGTTTTTCCTACTTGACGAGGCCCTCCCAAAAAAACCATCTTCTTACTGAGGTCACGTTTGGTTTGAGATGTCAGGTACCTGTCCATAGATGAACTATGCAATGAATTTCTACCTATGTCAAATTTACTCGCGAGTCTTTTTGACTCGAATAAAACCCGCCA
Source organism: Candidatus Omnitrophota bacterium (assembly GCA_023247795.1). GTDB lineage: Bacteria > Omnitrophota > Gorgyraeia > Zapsychrales > JANLHA01 > JAHFFS01. Next base: position 3,427 of record JAHFFT010000035.1, on the reverse strand, counting down.
ATTTCAAAAAAGGGAAGTTTTCCTACATGGCTTGGGCTTATTGAACTTCTTCATAACGGGTCGGGTGTCTAAAAATCTGTGCTATTTGTTATTGGCATTTTAAGTAACTTATCCTGATTTGCTATTCCTGCCTGGCACTTTTAGTAACGCCTCCGATTTTATTGTAACGCCTCCAATTTTATTCAATTTTACGATTTTAAGTAATCACCCTTTTTCTCTCGCGACAAAGTCGCTCGCCCGAAGAGCGATATGCGGAAATGCTTGTAGCACTTGTCCATCGGTTGTGACCAAAGGCACCCGCAATTTTTCGGCGAGAGCCACATATTCACAATCATAGGCAGAGCATTTTGATTTTTTGACCATCGTCAACACTCGATCGGTCTCGACAATGTATTCATTTCCCTTTAAAAATGTTTGCGCTTCATAGGCAAGCTGAACAGCCTTTTTTAAATCCAATTCTCCCCTTCGCAAATATCCGCTAAGAATACTGTGAAACTCCGAACGCCAAAGAATAGGCGCGTGCCAACTCGAATCTTTTCTTAACAAATTTTCGACAAGCTCGGTATGTTCTCCGGGAATCCAAAGATAGGCGACGATATTGACATCGACAACAATCACTGCCGGCCTTCCGACTTAAATTTTTTGAGGATTTTGTCAGTTAAACGAATGGATAGAGACTGCCGGATCGCGCCAGAATTTTTCAAAATCCGTTCTATATCCGAACCCAGCCCCTTCTGCTGAACGGTTTGTTCGAGACAGGCCAAAATCTCACTATTAAGACTTCGACGATTTTTTTCCGCCTGTTTTTTTAACATTTGATGAAGTTGTTCGGGGAGTTTTTTAAGTGTGAAGTTGACCATCATCCACCTCCTCATTGGTTCTATAACGCAACCATATCACAACCATTCAATCACGTCAACCATTTTTGATTTTAAAAGAGGGCATCTTAAAATCTTTACAATGAATTTCTACCTATGTCAATCATGCTTCCCTCCCCCTTGCCCCGCCTGTGGCGGGGCTGGTGGGGAGGGCTGGGGAGGGGAATAATACTTCCAAAATCTTCATATCATCCGCCATCCCCATGTGTCCTTTTCATAAAATTTTTGACAGTATCCTTGGGCTTATTGAACTTCTTCATAACGGGTCGGGTGTCTAAAAATCTGTGCTATTTGTTATTGGCATTTTAAGTAACTTATCCTGATTTGCTATTCCTGCCTGGCACTTTTAGTAACGCATCCTAATTTACCAGCATCTTAATCTTATCAATCAACTTTCTTGCTGTTACTAAAGCCGCCTGAGCCTCTTCGACATTCACATAGCTCTTAGAATCATAAATGAAATGATGCCTTCTTCGGCGTAACCGATTGAATTTGGCCACCAATTCAGGAAAATCATCGCCCAATTTGATTTTTGTAAACTCGACAATTGTTTTATGTGTCTGGTTACTTGTGGGTAAATACCCTTCATCGTACATGAGGGCACGCCCGGCCCGAATCATGGCATGATAGGCAATTGTTAACGCCCATGTCGCGTCAATCTTTAAATTTGCCTGTGCTGTTACCAGGTCTAGTACGGCTCGATTAAGCTGATGTTTGATTTGGACTGGATTCGGTTTGACCTTTTTGGCAAAATTATCTTTTACAAATTGTTCGTAATTCATTCTCTGATCCTACTAACATGATTTTTTTATCGGCCATGATTTCCATTAGAAAAGCGTTTTTCTCTTTGATGTCGGCCTTAAATCTTTCTAATGGATATAAATTATAATTGATTTCCCTTTTAATTTGGCCTTCCAACTGATCGAGTTTAGAAATAAGAACGTCTTCGTTGATATCACCGACAATCATAACGTCGATATCAGAAGCCTGATGTTCTTTCTGTCTCGCGTAAGAACCGTAAATAAAAGCAAAAGATAGGCCTTTCATCTTGGTTAAAATATTCGCGATACTTGCCTGAACGCCAACTGTTTTAAAAACAATGCCTTTCAATTCCTGATAAAGCGGGTAATTTTTATTAAGCCAGAAATACCTGGCATTGGCTCTGCGCTCACTTTCCAGCACGCCCTCTTCAACAAAATTATTCAACGTCCGTTGAAATACGCCTGGCTTTTTCCTCAAAGCCCTACCGATTTCCTGCATATAAAATGATTGGTCGGGGTTCGTAAAAAATATCCTTAGAAGTTCCGCTTTATTTTTCGTCAAAACATTCATATTGCATATAATTATATGCAATAAGCATAATATGTCAAGAAAATTGTACGCGTATTTAATGCGGAATTAAAAATTTGAAGAAAGAATCCTGCCTGGCACTTTTAGTAACGCCTCCGTTGCTGTAACGCCTCCGTTGCTACTAATTATTTTACTGATAAGGACAACCATGCGGTCCCTGTTCATTATTATTCATCAAGGTATTACAGTTGTTGTGGATCTTGCAATCATGCATCTTAGGACAAAAATAGCCGTGCTTAAACATATTCTCATACCAGCTCGCATGGGATTGAATGTGGTTAACAAAATCAGTATCATCGGCGGTGACTGTAATCTGCACGCCTTTATCAATATTTTTCACGTCCACTTTGATATTCTCATGGGCGGTACTTTGTGAAGCTGTATCTTGTGAATAAACATTCCTGATAAGAGCCACGATGGCGATCGCGCTTATCATCGCAACGATTAAGAACACTTTTTTCATCTCAGAACCCTCCATCTGTTATTTAGTATTAAAAAAAATTTTGCTTTAAATTTTTCAATCTTCTTTGTTCTTAAAAAATTTTGATAAACAGACTTATCTCCCCTTTCTTTTTGTTGCCCGATTTACCTTCGACAACTGAGTCAATAAAGCACATTCTGGATTCCATAAAATTTAACCCACATTTCTTCTCTAAAATAAATAAACCAAAATGCTAATCGCTTCCAGAAAATCCGCCAATCCTACCAATAAGGCCATAATGAACTTCATCTCAACACTCCACATAGAACATATAAAAAGTGTCGTGTGAATGAAGAACAATCCGCTTGCCAACAAAACTAATACAAGCAACACGAACAGAGAACCTAAGTTAGAGTATCCGCAATTTTATAACTCCATGAATATAAAGTTACGCGGTCTTTATCTTCATCGAAGCAGAATTTCCTTGATATCTACTTATATGGGACACCATGAGCCGCCATCATCTGGATCTGGAATAACCGGTGCCACACATCCACCTGCCGTTGGATCTTTTCCGGTCGGGCACTGGGCCTGACAAGCCACTCCCGGCGTACTACACCCTCCCTGCGCGACGAATGTCCGTGGTGTTTGCTGTGTTGGCGCTGGCGCGTTAGGGCAAGCCGTCGCGTCTCCCAAATCTCCTCCCGTGCACTCATGCAAACAAGTACTGTCAGCCACACAGTCCGTACCGGTAAATGTTGTCCCGTTGTTCTTTGTA
>JAHFFT010000008.1 GCA_023247795.1 Candidatus Omnitrophota bacterium | reverse complement strand
CTTCAGGCCGACGGATATAATCCATTGATCGTCAAGGGAATGAACTTCATCTTAGAGGACCAGAAAACGGCATTGGCACTCCTTGAAGATTGTGTTCAAGGGGAGCATCCTGATCTGCATTTTCGTTTGACGCACGGCTTTCAGCCCGGAGAGCTTTTGTTGCTTTTGGAACGATACGATATCAAATTGAAAGTTTTGAAACAGGATTTTTTTAATCGCGTGCTTTCGTCCTGCCGAAAGTTTGAAACGGCCGACCATGGGGAAGGGTTTTGGGTTGATCATTGGACCTACTGTCTCGATTTGATTGAAAGTTATCTCATGATTTATCCGGAACGTTTGGAGTCGCTGTTGTTTGGCACGAAACGATTTGCTTTTTATCATAACTCACATTATGTTTTGCCGCGCGAGCAGCGTTATCAATTGACGCCGAAGGGGGTGCGTCAATACCATTCGGTGAAAGATGGACGTAAGGAGATTCTCGCTGAGGAAAGGGGAAGCAAGCTGCGGACCAGGCTAGGAGAAGGCGAAGTTTATGAAACAACCTTGATGACTAAGCTGCTGTGTTTGATCGCGAATAAAGCGGCTAGTTTTGATCCGAGCGGGGTTGGGATCGAGATGGAAGCGGATAAACCAGGATGGTGTGATTCGCTCAACGGGCTGCCTGGATTGTTGGGGGCCTCGATCTGTGAGTCATTGGAATTGCAGCGCATTTGCCAATTTCTTTTGCAGAGCTTCGCGAAACTGCCGATCCAAAATCGAGAGGTCTTGGTTTTCTCCGAATTGGCGGTCTTTATCAAAGCGTTGACCAAAATATTGATTGAAGAGCGGGAACCGTTTCCTTATTGGAGCCAGGCCAGCGACGTAAAAGAAAAGTACCGGGAGCAGGTCCGTAAGGGGATTGATGGGGCCGAGCAGCCTTTAACGATGAATGAGATCATTGAATTTTTGCAATGGGTGGTGACCAAGACCAATGCCGGGGTTAAGAGTGTTGAGGATGATAAGGGGTTATTCCCGACGTATGTTTATCAGGAGGTCACGAAACACAAGTGTTTGGACCCGGTCCAGGAAAAACCTGTTCACGTTTGGCCGCAGGAATTTAAGACCCACCGGCTTCCTTATTTTCTCGAGGGGTTTGTGCACGCATTCAAGGTGATAGACGATCAAGAACAGAAGCGGGTGTTGTATCAAAGAATCAAAAAGAGTCTGTTGTTTGATCAGAAATTGCGGATGTATAAAGTCAATGCTGACGTTTCTAAACAGTCCGAAGAAATCGGCCGCTCCCGCAATTTTCCACGAGGGTGGCTGGAGAATGAATCCATCTGGTTGCATATGGAATACAAGTACTTGTTGGAGTTGTTGCGCTCTGGGCTTTATCCAGAATTTTATGAGACGTTCCGTGATTGTCTGGTTCCATTTTCGGATCCGCAGACCTATGGCCGCAGTATTTTGGAAAATTCTTCGTTCATCGTCAGCAGTGCCCACGAGGATGAAAAACTGCATGGCCAGGGATTTGTTGCCCGTCTTTCCGGGAGTACGGCGGAGTTCATGCACATTTGGATCTTGATGAATGTCGGTCTACAGCCATTTTTCATCGATCAAAAAGGAAAGCTTGCTTTGGAATTGAAGCCGGCCTTGGATAGCAGCCTATTTACGGTGAAGGAAGAAATTATCCGCTATCGCCACAAGGACAAGGGATGGCAGAATTTGACGTTACCAAAACGTTCCTACGCCTTTAATTTTTTGGGTTCAGTTTTAACTGTTTATCATAACCCTTCTGGTAAGAATACGTTTGGGCCGAATAAAGCAACAATTCAAAGGATTGAGCTTACCTATACCAACCGCAGACAGCCTGTCAAAATTGAGGGATCGGTGATCCCTTCCCGCCACGCTGAAGACATCCGCAGTCACAAAGTCGACCGAATTGAAGCCTTCTTTTAGGGGACAGTCCCCTGTTTATATCTTGTGGATAAATCGGTTAACTTGTTATTTTGTATGAATTTGTGTTTTTAACAGGTTTTGCACAGGGGACTGTCCCCCCCTATGTTGATAATTGCAAAGAATAGTGTATACTTTACTTTAAACCATAGATAACTCTTTATGTTTCAATCTTATCTTAAAAAATCTCACCGCGGAATTATGCGTTTGGGGAATAATGCCATTATTTCGGCACTGATTCTATCCATAATTCTATGCCCAACAACAACTTATGCTAAAGTTGGCCTGAACTTGCCGGTTCCTGGGACCATGGTTCCCGTGAGTAACGGGCTTGTCCCAGCGGTCCTCAAAGGGATTAAAGTCTATCCTACAGAACCCTTTCGGTTCGATTTCATTGTCGATACCGGTGAATCCGGGCTGGAAGGTGCTCCTCTTAACGCGGAATCGCAGAAGTTGATCAAGTATTTTTTGGCGGCCTTAACAACCCCGGAAAAAGACCTTTGGGTCAATTTGTCCCCTTATGAAAAAGACCGCATTGTCCCGAATGAATTTGGCATTACGGAAATGGGCCGGGACCTTTTGGGCCAGGATTATCTGCTCAAACAGCTTTCAGCCTCATTGCTCTATCCAGAATCGGAATTGGGTCGGCAATTCTGGCAGAAAATTTATAAAACAGCCTATGAAAAATTTGGCACCACCGATATCCCGATCAATACCTTCAATAAAGTCTGGATCGTTCCCAAATCCGCCAAGATTTTTACCAAGGACAACACCGCCTACGTTGTGGGCTGTGACCTCAAGGTCATGCTTGATGAAGATTATCTGTCGCTGCAAAAGAACCTGAGCAGTGAAGAATTCAAAACAAAAGATTTGCCAGCTGGAGATGTCCAAGAAGTTAACCAGATGTCTTCGCAGGTGATCCGTGAATTGATCATCCCGGTGATTGAAAAAGAGGTCAATGAAGGCCAGAATTTCGCCCAGCTCAGACAGGTTTATCATTCTTTGATTTTGGCTGTCTGGTATAAGCAGAACATGCGGCAAAGCATTATGCAGTCGCTTTACATCGATAAGGCCAAGGTGAAAGGGATTGCTGTCGATGATAGAGAAGTTAAACAAAAAATTTATGAGCAGTATTTGGAAGCGTTTCAAAAAGGAGTTTACAGCTATATTAAGGAAGAGGTCTCTCCTGGCAGTGACTCGTCCCTACCGCGCAAGTATTTTTCCGGTGGGATGAATCTTATGAATATCAAAGACATCATTGCTAAAGTCGGGAGCGAGACTGGAATCACGGCAAGGGGCAAGTTGATCAGCAATGAGGTTACCCTGGTCCCGCACCGTGTTGTGAATAAATATATTTTTGATCATCTGCCAGAAGGGCTTAAGCAAGACAAAGCCAAGATCAGTCAATATGCCTTGGTCCAAAATGGGCAAGTTCAGAGCAGGCTGGTCCCGATCCCAGGATTGCTCAAGGCGACTGGGCAATTTGCCCATATCGGGTTGGGGCAGACTTACGGAATTCCGGTCATTTATATCGACGAGGATTACGCGAGTGATGAGGCGGTGCGCCTACACGAGTTGGATGAAATAACTCAGTGGGAGGCGCTGCGCAGAATGTTAGGCAAACAGCCTCAGGAGATGAGCCGCTGGATTCAAGAAAATTTCGTTTACGCTGAGCAGCTGCGTGACACCTTTCATAACAATTCGCGTAACATTGATCCGCTTTTTGTGGAAGCCCGACGGCAGGGAATGCTTCCTTCAAGGACCGCTGTTGAAGAACTTTATCCTGAAGAGTTGGAGCTAGCCCAAACAGAAAAATCCATCAACATCGCCGCTGGTGGCAGCGCGGCCTATGATTTTCACATCACAACCGAAGAGCTTTTAAAAGAAAATAAGGGGCTGGTCATCGCCGACAATTCTGACGCGGTTGCTCATGAATTGTCACAAGCCGCGAAAGCGCAGGGGAGGGATTTTTTACTCATCAGACCGAGAAACAAGACCGATTTGGACCGTTTGAAATCAGCGATTCGGGTCAATCCCGACGGAAGTTATGAACATGTTGACGGTCCTTTGCGCAGGACTTTGAAGGATTCGAAAGAGGCCATTATTTTGATCGATTATAACGGTTCTGCTCCGAATTTGGCCGGCGGGTTTCATAGGATGTTCGACGACGATCCTGGTTATGCCGACCTGAAATTGAACAAGAATATTAAAGTTTACGGGGTCGTCAGCGACCGTCAGGTCGATCGTTTTGACAGTTCGTTCACTTCACGTCTGCGGCATCGGGCCCTTAAGATGGATTATCAGGATCCGGTCGATCGATTGCCAATCAAAAATATTCCGCAAAACGCCGTCAAGGTTGATTTGAATGAAACCCCTTTTGCCCGTGAACTTTTGCTCGGGACTTATGATATTGGTCCCAACGGCGAAATTCTAGTCATCCCAGGGCAGCTCAATAACGCGAAGAAGGACACCGCGATTGTTTTGCGGGGTGGTGATTTTAAAGATCCTTCGTTCCGGGACTTGATCCGGCAATTCATTGAAAATCCGGCGCAGGAATTCAACATGGAAACGATTGTGATCCCAGATGGGGTAAAGATTTACCGTGAGGATGTTGATTTTAGTAAAGGTGTCAGTCAAAAAAAGCTTGTCGCCTGGAAAGAAATGCCAGACGAAGGAGATCAGGTCTGGATCATCAACAAGCAAACGCAGGATTTTCTTTTTAAACGCAATCACATTGATAACGTCAGAGAAGAGAATCAACTGACCCGTCAAGCCGGAATTTTGGATCTGTTGAAGACTCCGAAACAGTTAAAAAATCAGCGGGTGCGTTTGGCCGTGACCAGCCATCTCGACGATTGGGTCTGGCACGCGATCATGCACACTGATGGGAATATAATCATCGAAGTAGCGCCCTGGGTGCCGGTGCCGAAGGCGTATCTCAAGCTTCGTTCCAAGGCCCTTAAGACCCAAAGCAATGAACGTAAATTGAGCGAATGGGAAGACGTGAAAGAAAAGAAATCGATTTTGGTGGAATCAAAAGATCTGGAGTTCGCGCTGCGTACGATTGAGTCCTCCTATGATCCTGATGAATTTGTGGTTTATCCGGTCACGGCGGAGACAACCGTTAATCAACTCTTTGAGTTTCCAGATTTTTCTTCGACCGAGGGAAAACGCAAGTACACGTCAAGCTCTCAAGAAATTTATGAAAAATTGTTGCAAGGGAAAACAGTGGTCTTGGTCGGTACCGAGCACAATAAAGTGCTTTGTCAGGGATTGGAATCAGCCTTGCAGGAAGATCCATATATCATGGTCAATGGCATGAGGGTGGATTTGCCTGGTCGATTGATCGTGCTGCAAAAGCCGCTGGCCCAGGAATCTTCAACCGCGGTCAATCAGGTCAGTATGAATCCCAACGACGCTCTGATGGAGATGATGCTGCAGGATGACGAAGAAATAAAAGCATCGTTTAATCGAGGCGATTATCAGAAAATTATCAAACTGCGTGATATGTTCAACCAGCTGGATGGGATCAACCGGGAAGAAGTGAATTTCAATCTTTACCGTCTTCGTTTGCTTTTTAAATATGTCGGTCTAGGTTATACCTGGCTTGAAGCCTTTGAACAAGTGGTCATTTCCAAATTTGCCGAGGACCAAGAGCTTGTTTCTTACATGCGGGTCATGGTCCGCTTGATTTTTGACGTTGAGGAGCGGGAGTTCACTTTGGATGGAGACAAAAAGCGAAATGAAAAGAGCCTCCACGGCAAACGGCTCAAACGGATTTTGCAAAAGACCGTTTATCCGGTCCGCTGGGACCGGTATTTTTGGGAATTCGTGGATACCTTGAGTCTCGATTTGTTGAATCAAATCCAGGCAAAACTTGGGACCGATTTTAGGGCACCGAAATTTGACGCGCAAAATCCAGACGAGATAGAGCAGTTTTTGCGAGGATTTAAAAAAATGTTAGGGACCGATTCACAAATGGCGACTGGCGCGGCCGTCCATAAAATGATCCGGACCGCTTTGATCAAGCATTTTGATGATAGGAACGATACTGAGCACGCTGATTTTTATCGAAAGAAATTCGCGCTTTACGCGGCTACAGATGAATGGGAGCAGGAAGTCATTGGCGCAACCGTCGTCCCTTCTATTGATTTCGAAACCAACGCGGGGGAAGACACCTGGGAATACCGGGAGCGCATGGCCGGCGCTGCTTTATTCATCAACAACGCGGTCATGTTTCAAGGTCCTCCAGCATCGGGTAAGAGTCATCTGGCCCAGATTTTGGCGGCAAAGAATTATCAGCCGAATGAAATATTTCGTTTAACGGTTGGGAATGATGCCAAAGAAGAACACGTGATCAGCCGCCGCGTTTATCAGCAGGACGAAAAGAATAACGAATCGAATCCGATTGTGGACGAGGCCATTGCTAAGTGGGCCAAATCAGAAAAAGGGATTCTGATCGTTGATGAAGCGAATTTGACTGAACCGTATTTTTGGAATTTTCTGAGAGGTTTTTTCAGTAAAAATCCGCATATGTATCTTGACGGCCGGTACCAAGATCTGAAGGATAAAAAAATCATCTTTACCGGAAACCAGGATTCGCTCGTCGGAAGAAAACTTCAGGAGTTGATTGATGAGTACATGGTCACGATTTTTTTTAAACCGTTTAAGCGTTCTGATATTGAGAGAATTATGCGGGAACAAGAGTATCTTCCGGAAAAAACTTTTTGGAAAGATCAATTGGAAACACTCATTTTAGACCTGCATTTTTTGTTCAACCGAATGAACCCTAATTTGGGTTTCGCTTTGCGGGAAGTCCAGGACCTGGCCCAACGGGTCAATTTTCTTTATCCCAATGGGTGGACGGAAAATGAGGTCATTGATCTGGCCTGGCAGATTTATGGTGGAAGTTTTAATAGGGAAGAGCGAGAGGCACTGCATCACATCTTGGCGCAAAAGTACGGGGTTGAGATGTTGACAAAACAAGAAGGGGCCATGATCGAGAAAGTCATGCGCCAGACCGGAGAGGTTTTAAAGATCGATGATAGCGACAAGCCCTTGATCATGACCGACTCAACCGCGTTGATGATTCATGATGAGATGACGATGCTTGATTTGCGGGAAGTTCGCATCGATGCGGTCAGTAATAATCAAAAAGTTCTTCAAGGCAAGATGGGGATGATTACCGACGGAGCGCCGGGCCGGGCTAAAGACGTTGCTCTGATCAAGGCCTTAAGGTTGAAGGGATATCAGGAAGTGCAATATTCGAATACCCCAATCAATCTCGCTGATATCAATCAAAAGCGGTTTTACGTGATCAACGCCCAGCCGGATAACGCGGATTATTTGGTCAAGGTCATTGAGCGCGCCCGGCAAGAGGGGGCGGTGGTGATCATCCGCGAGATGAATTTATTGCCCACGGATTTTTTGGAAGGAAAACTCAATGAGGTGACCAGGGAAGCCGGCGCCGGTTTTTTAGTATTCGCCACGATCAATTCCATGGATTTCAGCGGCCGCCAACAGCTCTCAACGGCATTATTGAACCGCATAGTTTATCGACGGGTCTATGATTACACGCAAAAAGAACTTAAGGTATTGGCCGAACGCTGGGTCAATTACTCAATCAGCGAGACTAAAGATCGACCGGTCATGCTTGAGGCCTGCAATTATGTCATACAAACGTATGTCTGGCTGCGGGCGAACATCGCCGATGTCAAGCACCGCCCGACGTTTCGGGAACTGGATTACATCATGGCTAGTCTTTTGGAGCAGTATAAAAATTTGGGCAGTGCTGAATTCGCCCGGCAAAGTAATTCGCTAACGGAAAGTCTCATTGCCCATACCTACGGTCCGCTCTATATCGCCAAATTTCTTAAAATTCCGCTCGCCCCTAAACGAGAGCGAACGCGATTCCAAGAGAAGGAATACAATGATACTGAATTTTTGGAAAGATTGGCTGGATTTTTCATTCCTACGGCTTTGGGACAACCGAAATTCGCGATCATCGCGAATAAACCCGATCACCCCGGCGGGGAATTTTTGGTCTCGGAGGATGAAGATGGGGAAGTTTCTTCTCAGATTGCCATGTATGCCAATATGTTTGGCGATCCTTATTTCACTGAGAAATTTATGTATGAAACGATGAGAGGATTGCTACACCGCGATGTCCAGCCGTGGGCTCCGTACCAGGCTGGCCTGGAAGTCGTTCCTTTATTGAAAAATATCGAAGATGTGCGTTATGAAGAAGCGTTGCGTCATTATTTGCCAAGGACGAATTTGGGAAAGCCATCGGCTGCTGAAAAAGAATTCGCGGCAATGGTTTACAATCGTAATACCAAGCAATTGAAGGAGTGGATGACTCGGCCTCATGATTCACTTAATCATCGCCGGATTTTTCAACTCTGTCTGCTTGTCTTTTCCCGAGGATTGCTGGAGGGTTTGGATGATGAGCACGGTGAACCTATGAGCGTTAAAGATCTGTTCCTGATTTTTGCCAAAGATTTAGAATTCAAAGATGGTGGAGCCCATATCTATGGCGAAGAATCCAACCCCATTCGTCTCGCGATCGACCATTTTGAGACCATGACAGAATTAAAACTGACATTTCCGCGCGGCTCATTTGAGGGTGAATTGGATGAAGAGGAAATCCAATTCCAGACGTACCGGGCGGAAAATCTGATCAGAGAAATTCAGGAAACGATGTTGATGATTGAAGGGGACCGGGTCCCTGATCCGCCGAAACTGCCTATCTCTCCTGAAAGGGAACAACAGGAAAGAGATCGCGCCATGGCGAATTTGGAAGTCAGTCTGGAAAGCGGTCATGAAAATCCAACCTTTACCGAAGAGGAAACACCGATAACCAGGGACCCTGATTTAACGCCAGAAAAGCGTGAGCAGATGAAAACTGAGATAAGACAAGAGGAGGAATGGGTTAGAAAGGCTGATATGGAGTATCTCATTGATCAGCTTGAAGAGATGTGGGCCTATCTCATGTCAAGAGACACAAGAGTTACTAAGAAAGACCTTATGATTATGGAGCATCGTTTAAAAGATCAATTGGCTTATCGATCCTTGGTGCCGCTCATCAATAAGTTTTGCAGGGTTAATGAGGACAGGGTCACGGAAAATGTAGAAAAGGCATTTGTTCAAAGTTGGGTAAAGGCATTGTCAATGAGATTGGCGATGGTAAGATTTGCACTTGCTCAAGATCCGCAGACTGTGAAGGAAATTCGAAAGCAGTTAAGAAAGGAGCGAAGGACAGAGCTTAAGCAAATGACTCCAGACGAAAAGAAGGCGGATTTTCGGGAGAAAGCTAATGAAAGACAGCGAAGAAGAAGGAAATTAATAAAATTGGAAAAGAAGGTCGAGAATAGAGAGCCTTTGACTGAGGAAGATTTGGAGTTTTTGCATAATTTGCCAGCGGGTCTTCGATTTAAGAAAGGGTTTGGAAATAATGGAGAGGATGCTGAGTCAGAAAAAATAAAACCCCCTCAAACTCCTTATCACAACGTCTATCAATTTAATCCAGATCCAGTAAAAGCTAACCCCCAAATTGTCAAACCCAAATCCCCCGTGATCGTGACCAAAAAGGTTTCATACCGGAGGGGGCAGCAGGAATCGAGTCAGCGTGATCCCAAAATGCAGCAGTTGTCCCATAACATTGTCCGCGAGCTGCAGGCCATTTTAGAGAGTTCCTATGTTGATCGACGCCCACAGCAATCAGATGAGTTCGGCGCGGATGGGAGGCCCAGTCTTGAGCGGCTCTTACAAGGTTTTCCTTTCGCGCAATGCTTTATCAAATCGGCCCCGCAATCGCAGGAAATCAAAAAGACAATCGTGATTTTTGGTGAAATTGAAAAATACAAAAACAGTCCGATATGCAAGGAATTTATCTATCTCTTGCAGGAGTTTGGATTCAGCATTGAGTTTGTGGAAGGGGCGGCACAGAGCAAAGAAGAAATCGAAAAGAATTTGAGCGACGCTAATCCCGACAAAACGTATGAGGCGGTTGATATTGTGGAATTGCAAAAACAAGTGGCGTCGGCGTATACCGCCGCTGCTTTTAAAGAAACCGCCCGCGAGTCAGAAGAAAAGAAACAAGCGCAAGCCCCAGTCGAGGTTAGAGAAGAGGAGGCCATTCCAACGCCAGCGGTGACGGCGGCGGAAACGAGTGTTGAGCAGAAAAGCGTTGAAGGGGAATTGGACCTCAATCAACAGCTCGATCTCTTAGAACGTTTTGATGAACAGCATAAAGATAAATCTGGTGAGAGTATATTTGATATTTTTGAATACGGTCGTGTTTTCCAACCCGTTGGATACTCTATTTTTTTGAAAATCAAAGTAACGACAGATAACCACCTTAAAGCATTTAATAAATTAGATCTAGCAAAGCTCACCATGGTGACAGAGGTCGAACTTGAGGGTGAGGGACTTGTTGGACTTTTTGAATTATTCAAACTGGAAAATTTAACGGAGTTTACATTTAAGCCTATTGTTCAATTAGATCCAGGGATTAAGCGCGGTCTGATAAGGTTTTTATTCAGGCATTTGAATCACGAAGATCTCAAGATTATTTTACCTTCTGGAGAGGAATTGATTTTTTCCGAACTGCTTCATTATGAAGAGTTTCACGACATGATTAAAGACGCGGTCAATGAGGATTTTGAAAAGGTAAAAAAAATAATCAGCAGGATGACGGAGCTGCCGGCCGGGACAATCGTTCCCAGACTAACCGATAATGGCAACAGCATTGCCATAACAGTCAATTCTTTTACCGGTCCTTTACCGGATCTCAGCGCGATTTGTCGGGTGAATTATGTCAAGACCATAGTTTTTAGCGAGATCAGCCGGTTTACGGATCTTGCCAATTTTCAAAAGTTGAGCGGGTCAAAAAAATCCATGCAGTTGGATTTTGATTATGATAAAAATTTACAGGATATTTCTTTTTTAAGCGAATTTGATTTAAAAGACTTTAGCAGTATCAATTTGAGCGGTACTGGAGTGACCGATATCTCTCCTTTGTTTGGCAAGGCTTGGGTAGCCGTACTTGACCTGAATCAAGTGTCGGGTATTTCGGAAAAACAGGTTTATCAATTCTACATACGTCACCCTGATCAGGCCATGCGGGTTTTAAATCAAGTATTGAATTTATCTTTCGGCTCGAGTGAATTTTCTAGTTTTCTTAATACTTATCGGGACAAGATTTCTCAACAGTTGGAGGATGATAGGTTGGAAGTGAACATGGCTTTGGAACAAAATCATCTCGGGGGCATAGCATTGACCGCTGTTTCGCTAAATGAAAATGAGGCTTTTGTTGACGTATATTTTGGCTCTTTACCCGTAGATGATCCAAACATTAAAAATTTTATCAAGGGGCTGCGGCCGGCAGTGGCGGCGAGCCTGCGTCTCGAGTTCGAGACCATAACCGAGCTCAGGGAGTTTACGGATTATCGGGAGTGTTTGAAGGCGATTGAACGAGAAGCTGGGCTAGGGACTGTTAAGGAAGAGTCAGCCAAGAAGTCGGTGAGCCCGCTAGTCACATGGGATTTTTCAACGAGAGAAGGGCAGTTGGCATATCTTCAGTCCTTTATTACGAAACACAAGAATGACTTTCCGGATGCTATGGTTGCTAGGGTCAGCAACGAGGAAGGGATTTATTTGGCCACAACAGTGACCCCACAAAATTTAGCTCTTTTCCGAGACTTGGAATTCGAAAAATTGACATTGTTGACCCATGTCAAGATTGGCTGCGACAATTTTCAAGATGTGGTGGATAGATTTTTAAAATTGGAGAATTTAACCAAAGTTGGATTAAGGACAGCGAATCCACTTGATGAGTCGGCTGAGAAGGCTGTCGTTAATCTGCTTGTTAACCATAACAATCATGAGGCATTGGGAATCGTATTGAATGGGGGGCAAGAAATTAAACATGAGGGATTGAGTAAATTAGATGGTCCATTTCAACACGTATTACCAACGTGGGTTGATGATGAGATCGTTAAAGCCATAGACCAACAATTCAAAATTGCTCAAGAAGAGCTTGATAAAATATCTGGATTTCCTCGCGGCGCGATTAAGGTTGAACATGATCTGAAAGGCATAAAGATTCAAGTTGATTTAGAAAAGGGCAGTTTGCCGGATTTGACGCCACTCTATCGATTAAGTTATGTCAGCGCGATCGATATTCGTTATCCCAGCAAATTGGACCTTACTGAGCTTGCAAAGCTGAATGCGCATAAAGGTGGGGTCAGGTTATATTTTGGGAAAGATCCTGATTTTAATGATATTTCCATTTTAGAAAATTTAAATCTTAACGATGCAAGCGTGGATATTTTGGGAACGGGGGTTACAAATATCACCCCATTATTTGGACATCCGATAAAAGCCCTTAGAATCAATTCAGATGTGCCGGTAAAACAGGTCTGGCAGTTATGGACCCGTTATCCGGCATTCCATAGGCCAATTATAGTTATTACCGAAGCAATAATCGGCACTAGCAAGAGTAGGCACATTATGAAGGAAGAAATGTCCACCTATTATGAAGAACACAAGAAAGAGATCGAAGAAGAATTTCAGCAGGATACTCAGGCAGTGAAGTGGTATTTTAAGGGGAAAAAAGATGGTGGCGGTATGAAAAACGTAGAAAATGTTAGAATTTTTGCTTCTCCGAGTGAAGGTTATGTTGATGTGGCCTTTCAATCAGGATCTCCTTTAGCTGAGCAGGAGATCAAAGGATTTATCAATGGTTTAAACCCGACCGATGCTCCCAGTCTGCGCATCACCATGCCCGATGGCACGGTCTTTACAGATTATCGGGAGTGTTTGAAGGCGATAGAACAAGGGGCGGCAACGGGGCCAGTTGCGGAGCAGAGATCGGAGACGGAAGAACCGGTCGCTCCCGTGGAACCACCAATATCAGAGGTTGCAGGAGCAGAATTGCCGATAATCAAGCAATTTGAAATTCTGATGGAATTTCGAGAGAAATTTCGCAAAGATTTTGAATATTTTACGCCGGACCTTATCGCAACTTCTCCTGAGGATGGATATCTACGCTTAAGGGTCAAAGTCACGAGTAAGAATATCGATATCTTCCGTCAACTTGATTTTGCCAAACTCACATTGCTTAAAGAAGTCGAGATCGCCTTTGACGACCTGGATGCTGTTTATGCGCTGGTAAAACTCGATAATCTAACCAAGCTCACATTGATTTCCAACAATCCGATTGATGAAAAGGCCGTCGCCAAATTTCTGATCAATCATAACAATCATGAAAGACTGCGAATTGATTTGCCGGGAAGTTTTACATACACATTTTTAGGATTGAAATTGCACTCTGACCAGAGATATCCGTCCCAAGAGTGGGTTCATGAGCAGATCGAGGAGGCGGTTAATCATCAGTTGAAAATTGCTCAGCGAGAACTTGCTAAAATCCCAGGGTTACCTGACGGCTCCGTGCGTCTGCAAGTGAATAAAGAAATGATACAAATCAATGTCGAATTGACCGAAGGCCGTCTACCGGATTTATCAGCGATTTATCGATTGGGTTACTTCGGAATTCTTAATGTTGAATATCCTAGTCGGCTGGACCTTTCTGAAATTTCAAAATGGAATGTGCATAGGGGAAACAAGACATTGCTCTTAAGCAATGATCCGCAGTTGACGGATATTTCTTTTCTTGAAAGGGTGGATTTGGATCAGGCGACGATTTCACTCAGCGGTACGGGGGTAACGAATATCGCCCCCTTATTTGGGTGTCCCATTCAGGAGCTTTTTATCGATTCACAGGTCAGCGCAAAGCAGGTGCTTCAGTTATGGACACGTTATCCCGATATTGGTAGATCGCAATTTAATTTAATGTTTAGTTTTGTAGACAAATTTATTTTACATATTAGCTTTCCTAATCAAGAAATCAAGATTGCTGACGAAGAAAGCATGGCTAAGTATACAAAGCAGCACAGTCAAGAGATCGCAAAGGGAATGAGGTTGGATGCGGCAGAACTCGATTTGTTATTGATTAGTATCATAGACGAAGGAAACACGCCAAGTGCAAGGGGAATTAACGTTCGTTCCGATAAAGATGGTTTTGTGGATATGACACTTCCCAAAATAAAACCTTTGACCAATCAGGAGATCACCAGGATCATTAGGCTTTTACCCCCGTCTATCGCTGCCAGTCTGCGCATCATCATGCCCGACGGCAGGGTCTTTGCCGATTATCGGGAGTGTTTGAAGGCGTTGGCACAGGAGGAGGTAACGACGCAAGTTTCTGCGCCAAACCAGAAACCGGAATTATCTGTCGAGGAGCAGAAAAATCAGTTGTTTGAGTTGTTTAGCGGTATTCTAAACGGGTTTGGTTCGGATCGGGTTGTCGACTTTCAAGATGATACTTTTCCCAAAGGGGCGGGGATTGTCTTGTCATTGATGCACTTGAAGGGGGTTGGAGATATCTTTCATCCGTCATCGAAGGCTAGCCAGGCAATACGTTCGACCTCTTTTCATAATGTCGGGATCGTTGAATTGGATAATACGGATGTCGAATATCTCGATGGTTTATTAAATTTTAAGAACCTAAAATTATTGTCTTTGAAGAATTTGCTCCCCGGAGCCGTTTCCGTGGATCAGATCAAGGCCTTTTTACGCGTTCACTCCAACCGAAAGAATTTACGAATATTGATGCCGGACGACAAGCAATTGACATTAGCGGACTTGGAGCGGGAGGGGCAGGTGGTAGAGGCGCAAGTTGAAGTGCAAATGCCGGCGGAGGAAAAAATATCGGCTACGGGCCCGGAAGGCATTGCCCAATTCAATATTTTGTCAGATTTCAGTAAGGAGCATGGTTCGGAATTTGCGCTTTTTGTGCCCAGTCTTAAACATATCAGTACTGGTGAGCCTTATTTTTCTTTGCAGGTGGATGTCACGGAAGAGAATTATGATACATTCGCTACATTCGCTCAAAATGAGTTTGCCAAACTTTCTTTGCTTACAGAGGTCGATATCAAAATTAAAGTTGAACAAGCTGACCGGCTCGATCCTTTGTTGAGTTTGGAGAATTTGACAAGGTTGAAATTGAGGCAAGAGATGCCGAATGAATTCCTCGTGAATTTGTTGATGAGGCATAAAAATCGGGAAAAATTAGAAATCGAGCTATCTGATGGTAGAAAAATTTGGTGGCCCGTGGCCACATCCAGTAAGAATCAGGCCGCTCAGCAAACTGAAACGTCGGCCAAGAGAGCGCAGCCGTCAGAAGAAGAAAGCACGAATAATTTCTTGCAAAGAGAGCGGCTGGCCGTATATTTGGCAGGAAGGATTATAGGGTTTGATCCTCATCGGGTTGCCTTGTGGAATGGGTCATATTTGGTTCTGGATTTGCACGGGCTTTCCAATTACGATTTGCATCAAATAGAAGATCGCGCGTTTTCTGATTATCCAGCTTTGGAGGCCGTGGATTTATCCGAGGCAGAACCCATGGATTTGAATTTTCTTTACAGCGCCCGCAACTTGAAGGAGATCAGTTTTAAAGGATTGAAAAAAACGTCTAGTTCAATAGGTGAGGAGGATATCAAGAAATTTCTCGCCCGCCATCCTAACCGCTGGTTTCTCAAGGTTGTTATGCCGGATGAGAGTGAATTGGATTTTAAATCTTTAGACCAAAAAAGTAAAGCAGGCGTCTGTAAAGAAGCTGAGAGAAACATCGTTGCCAGGCTGAGGAATCAAGGAATGGTCGAACTCGCTGATTTTTCAGTTCATGAAACCGAGGGTTCAGTGGTCTTAGTGTTGAAAAGGATTCCGTCTGCAGCAGATTTGTCGGTGTTGAATGACATTATTCCGCTAGATAAAATTAAAATCAATTTTGACGCTTCTTCAGAAAGAGGGAAGTTAGCCTTACGACAAATAGGTAAAAATAAGAACATTAGAAATGTCCAGTTTGATTCAAAGGCAAATCCTAATTCATTGGATTTGCAGCAAATCGTTGAAGATTTTCCCAACCTTTATGTTTTGGGTTTGCCGAAAACCGCAAATGACCTGTCCCCTTGCTTGCAGTTGAAATATCTTCGACAGTTATTGCTATATCGTGGTGAGGCTTTAAGTTTGCAGGGCATGGATGATTTTTATCGGCAGCGGCCGGATATGAAGTTGTGTCTGCTTCCTTCCAGCTGGAACTCAGGGCTGGTCGATTATAAAGATTATCAAGATTTCATTGCAAAAAATGAGGGACAGTTAAGCGAGCTGGCCGGGACGCAGGATGAGCTTCCATTGGGAAAGGCATTAGATAGCTCGCCGGCTGAAGAGATTTCTTCGCAAAAACAGCGGTTGGCGGATTATTTGGCAAGCGTGATTCCGGGTTTTGATAAAGGCAATGTTGCGCCACTCCCTAGAATAGATAGGAGTCAAAGTTTGGCAGTAGATTTGTTCGATCAACCGGTCGCGGTTCTGCGTCAAATTGAAAGTAATGCGTTTGTCGATTTTCCAGACTTGGAGTGGGTTGGGCTAGCAACGGCAAATGTGGATCCTACAGTACTTGCCACGTTTTACAGTGCTCATAACCTACGGGTCATTAGTTTTAAAGGTTCCTTACCTTCGCGAGCTTCGCTTAAAAATATTAAATATTTCCTGGCCCACCATCCCAATCGACAGTTTCTGCAGATATTTTTGCCGGATGGGAGTGAATTGAATTTTGGATCTTTAGAGGAAGACTATAAAACGGAAGCTGTCAAAGAAGCTAAAAAAGACATCGTTGATAAGTTAAAAGGACAAGGAATGCAAGAAGGCACTGATTTTTCGGTTGATGAAACCGATGAGGGTTCAGTGGTTTTAGTGTTGAAATCCCCTCCATCTAATAAAGATTTGACGGGTTCATTGACTGGCGTATCGTTAAGAGCAAGTTTGTCGGTTTTGCAAGATGTCTTAAGGTTAGATGAAGTGAAAATCAATTTTGATGCGTCCACAGAAAGAGGGAAGAGAGCGTTATCTTCGTTAGGATTAAATAGAAATATTAGAGATATTCAGATTGATGACGCATCCAATCCTAATCCATTGGATTTGAACCAGATCGTTGAATTCTTCCCCAACCTTTATGATTTGGTGTTGCATAAAGCCGCCAATGACTTATCGCCTTGCCTGCGGTTGAAATATCTTAAATCTTTGAGTGTTTATTTGGGGCAGGGTTTATCTTTAGAAGACATTGCTCAATTTTATCAACAGCGGCCAAATCTTCAATTAACATTTTTTCTTCCATCAGGAGACGAATTTACAATGGAAAGTTATGATCGATTCATGGCCGAGTATGGTGATCGGATAAAACCTGAAGAGGCTTCGAACCTTAATCCGGAATCGGCCGAACAGGCCGTGAATGATAATAATCCGCAAAAATATTATCTCATTGGTTTATTAGCAGCTGCGATTGGGGGATTTGATTCGTATAGGATTCGTTTTAGGGAGGACGTAGGGGAGGGAAACAAAGAATTACTTTTGGATTTGAGCGGAATGAGTGCTAGAGATTTGGGGAAAATCAAGAGAAGGGCGTTGATAAATAGTCCGGCATTGACCAAGGTGGATTTGAGCGCCTCCGCGCTCAATGATCTCGATTTTCTTTATGGTGCTTATAATTTGACCGCTGTTGATCTTTCCAATTTATTACCGGGCTCCGTGACTGAGGAGGACATCCGGCGGTTTCTGGCCCATCATCCTAATCGTATGATGCTAAAAGTCAAGATGCCGGATGGTCGAGAATGGAAACTCGCGAATCTAGATCCATCGTTCGTTGAAGAGGTAAGACAAGAGGCGATGCAAAATATTAGGCAAAAGTTGACAGAGGGAAGCTCGTTAGTGTTTGACCAAAATTTTAGCATCACCGCGGAATCAGGGCTTGGTGGATATGTGATATTAAAAATTAAGAAGCCTCCTGTCACAACTGACGGATCAGCGAATGTGGATTTGGGCGTCTTGTCGGATGACTTGAGATTGGATCAGGTCATTGTTGAATTTTCTTCTGTCGACGCTAAGGATTATCAGTCGTTACGAGCGTTAGCGACCAATAAAAATGTCGGCTTTTTAACATTTTCTGCGCCGGTCCTGACCGGTGATTTTAGTTTTTTAGAGGATTTCGATGCCATCATTAGCCTGGATTTAGCGAAATCCGGGATCCGAGATTTATCACCTATTTTGAGATGTGCCAATTTGCGAACATTGACATTACCCTGGGATGGGAGCCTGACCATAGAGCAAATCAATGAGTTTTATCAACAGCGTCCGAATTTAAATATCAATCTGAGGGATGAGACAGACCACAGTGGTTTCAAATATTTTTACGGAAGTTACGAGTCTTTCCTTAAAGCAAATCAGAATCAACTGTCGGGACAAAAATCTCCGGCCAAAGTTGAAGAGAAGTCTCAGCCGTCAACTGTCAGTGCGGCTGGGTTGGAAGAGACCCAACCAACAAACTGGCTGGAAACGATCGATGATCAGGCGGATTATCTTTTCGATTCCGGTCTCGTGACTCCCACAGCCATCCATTTTGATGACGACAATCGTCCGTATATCGCGGCTGAATTTAAGATCACTCCGGAAAATTATAAAAAATTCAGTGAACTGCCTTTTGAAAGACTGACTTTTTTGAAACGTATTGATATGGGGACTTCTACGTTTAGTAAAGACGGTGACTTCCGGCCTTTATTGGGTGCGCGTCATTTGCGGTATCTTGATCTTTCGCGGATGAATACTGTCGATAATTCTAGAGATTTTGCGACTAGCGATCTTTTGTTATGGCATGTTAATCAGGACAACTTAATAATAGTCCCTGCCGCAGGAATGGAATTTGGCATAGAGGGTATCGTTGATAGTGCTGTTGATAAGGTGATTGCTTTCCAGTCGATCACTGCTAAAGAAATTTTGAAAGAATTGGGTTTAAGACCTGATCAAGCGGACGTTCATATTCAGCCCGGAAAAAAATCCGGCAAAAAGGAATTGCCGTATCTGGCGCTTGTCCTTAAGAATGTGACTACCATTCCTGATTTGAGCAAGCTGAATCATTTGAGTTTTTTAAAGCAGGTGATCTTGCGCAATGCCTCGCTGATCGTCGATTATGGTCATTTGCGCGACCTTAATGAATTCCAACAATTGAAAATCTTGACGGTGGATGATCCGCAAGCCACTGAACTTCCCTGTTTGCAAGGTGTCGATGTTTTTGAGCTCGAATTGAACACCCCCAAATTGCAAAGCCTGTATCATCTTAATGGTAACGTTATTCGTATTCTTGATTTGCAAAATACGAATGTGCCTTCCCATCAAATTTTGCATTTATGCCGGGCTCATCCCCTTCGAAAGGATTTTACTTTACAGCCTCCACGCAAGAAATGGGTGTTAAAGGGAGTAGACGAGATAGAAAAATTTTTTGAGAGAGAAATTCAGGTTGTTATTGATTTACAGTCCGCTCTAAAACATTATGTGGAAAATCTAGGGAGGCTTTATTCGATTCCCAGCGGTGATGTTAAGGGAACGTTGACCCATGTCGCAGGAAGCATTGTTGTGGATTTCTCAAAGATTCCTTCAACCAAAACTTTGACATTGACCAATGCCCTCAAAGCGCTTGTTGACCATCCTTATCCAGAAGTTTTCCAATTGAAAACATTTGATTCGGGCGGAGTGGTCACTGATGTCCGCGAACGGATTGATGCGATGAAGAGGGAGGAACAAGAATTGAGTCCCGCGCTATTGAGCCCAGCGCCGCAAGATGAACAAGCTCGTGCGTTGCAGAGGTTGGCAGATATGAACGCGCAAATGGAGTCGTTTACAAAGCAAGCGGCCGCGGTAAGGGCCTTTTTCGGTCCCGATCAAATGATCAAGGGTTTTATGGAATTGAGCCAACCGTTTCAAACCATTGGTCTTCATTTTGACGGTCAGGTTCCAAGTTTGCAGCCGCTTTCGCAAATTCCGGATTTAAAGAAAATGTTTATGATATGGGACGAAGAAAATTTAAAAGAACTACGTCATGTTCCACAGTTAAGGGAGTTAACCATTTATGGACTTGAAGCTGGCGGCCTTGAATTCTTGTCTCCACTGCAAGAATTAAGACATCTTGTTTTCACAAGCGATGAGCAAATCGATCTTGAGCTATTGAATGACTTAAAGAAATTGCAAGTGGTTAAAATTACTAGTGCGTACTGTACGATCGAGCAAGTAAAACAATTATTGGAAACGCATCCTAACGGCGAGCATATGATCGTGATTCTCAATGGACTCATGTATACACGTGGCGGGCAAATGCCGAATTTTCCGTCAAGCGGGAAAAATACACTTTATGGGCAAGTCGCGAAAGTCGGTTACTTTATGGGGGCAAATTTTTCAAAAGAAAAGTTTATGAGTATCAATGTGCCAGCAATTGAACAAACTAAGCGGATTGATTTAGATCTGCAGCATGATAAAAATGGTCAAGCAATAAAGCATTCGCTAACGAATATGGACAAGTTAAAGGGACTCCCCAATTTGTATTCGCTGAAAGTTAATGCCAGCATTTTTTCAACCGGTCAGCTTGGGTTTGAAGATTTGGTGAGTCTTCGTCATTTTGAACTCAAAGGGAATGGCACCCTAACATTGAAAACCATCCCGCCAATGGAAAATATCATTTATCTTAATTTAGAATTTGATGCTGTGGACGGCAACCTCAATTCTTTGAACAGCATGCCAAATTTGACCTATTTGGGTATTCATTTAGAGGATTCGATGTCCGGCCGAGATGATCTTTATCGTTTTATGGCCCAACATCCCAATGGCAGGAATATGGTTGTTTTTGTTAATGACAAGTTTACCGTTACTTACGACGATGTGCCGGATGAGTATAAGAAAACTGGCGAGGAAGAGTTGTCAGCAGAGGTCAAACCATTTTCGAGTGAACTGCCGGAGCTGAAGGAATTGAGCCTTCCAGAACAGATTGCATTGGCAAAAGAAATTTTGCAACGCAGTCACATGCCTTTGACCGATGAGACACTTTCAACGTTCAAGGATACAGATGGGACCACCGTAATTAAGCTTGATCTTACAAAAAGTAAACCTTCAGGCGAAAGTTTGTACTTAAAAGATTTGCATAAATTAAGGAATCTTGCTTCGGTGGCGTTGCCAACAATGGTTGGGAATTATTTGAGATTGGTCATACATACGTGCGAATGGCCAAGGTTGAAAGAATTAATACTGACGGAAGACCAGACTGTTGGTTGGGACTTTGGATTTGTGGCCTACCTCATTATTGCCATTCATCCGCGAGGAAAGGAATTAACGATCAAAAATGGAAATAAAGCTGCGATAACGTATGAGGATGTATCTAAGCAGGTGATTGGAGAAATTGGATCAGGGTTCTCCTTAGACCATCAATTATCTTTCTTAAAGCATATTGGTATAGTTCATAACGTTTCTAATCATTTTATTCGTGGACCAGATGATACGTTTTCCTTGGATTTGAGTCAGGTCAACCCAAAAGATTTGCGGATTGAATTCCTGAGACAAATCAAACGAATCAAAACGCTGAGGTTGCCATTTATGAAATTCAATGATCGGTTGATCAGTATTTTAGAAGCATTACCGAATTTACAGGTCATTGAGATGACATCTGGTGAGCTCATTCCCGAGATGCGTCAAAGCATCGCGGAATTGTTTAAACGGATCGACCGAGCTGATTTGGAATTGAGGATCGACGGACAAAAGCCCCTTACCAGGGCCGACATGACTCCGGAATTTTTGGGGGTTGCGGCCGCACCAGTAGTGATCCAACAAGAGGAAGCGGCCGAACCGATCGAGGTCAATGCTTTTCTCGTCAACTTGCTGAACTCGTTAGTTGATGTAGAGTTAACGTTGCAACAGGTCAGAGAGCAATTTAAAGACGAGGGCGAGGAGAAGATTTTTCATAGGGTTTTAATGGGTTTGATGGACGCCCGAGGAATAGATGCCAGAGTTCAAGCTGGTGCAGGTAAGATGTATAATAAGATGTTGAGAAATGATGCTTTTTTCCTGTCAAAAACTGAGTCAGAACCAATGAACCTAAACACTTCTGTAGAGATCATTCCGAGCGTCATGCTTCATCCTGGCTGGCAAAATTCTCCCGAAGCTCAGATCCCGGGCGGGATTGATTTGGACCCATCGTTGATTCAAATGCAGGTTGAAGGGGAAGGCATTGATCTGCAAGTCACGGACAGTGCCGAAGGGCTTTCGCAGATCCCCATCGAAGGCTTTACCCCGGTCATTACGCATACCGTCCCCATCACCAACCTCCCGCTATTTTTAGGAATTTCACCGCAACCTGTCACACCCGAAGAAGTTGCCCTTCATCAATAGGGGACAGTCCCCTGTTAATAAGTGCGTAAATCGTTTTGATTAAAATAGTTACAAATTTACAATTTTTAGGAAATGTCCATTCTGATCTAGCGGACCATTATTCCTCTAATGTTTTGTTATTTATAGTATTATGTTTTATACTCTTTATATCATTTACTATGAAAAAATACGCTAGTTTTACACAGGTTTTGCACAGGGGACTGTCCCCTCTCTTAATTCTTTTATTGATCCTGCCGCCGCCGGTCTATGCCCAGTCAACGGCCGCACTGTTAAATCTTCCCGTTCCCGGGGAATTGGTGCGGTTAAGTACAGCTTTTCATCCACCGGTCATTAAGGGAATGCGCGTACATCCTCAAGAGCCTTTTCGATTTGAATTCATTATTGATTTCGGTGATCAGAAATTGAACAAGGACGAGAAAGAAAAATCCTCGACCCAATTGATCAAATATTTTTTAGCTTCACTCACCACCCGCGCCGAAGACCAGTGGGTGAACCTTTCGCCCTACGAGAAAGAGCGCGTTGTCCCGGACGAATTCGGCCGGACCGACATGGGCCGCGACCTTTTGGCGCAAGATTATCTTTTGAAACAAATCACCGCTTCTTTGTTGTATCCCGAAGATGAGTTCGGCCAAATTTTTTGGAAAAAGGTTTATGAGCGGGCCCTCGCGCAATACGGAACAACCAATATTCCGATCAACACTTTTAATAAGGTCTGGATCGTGCCCGATAGCGCCGATGTTTATACCCACGAAAATACCGCGTATATCGTCAAGAGTCACCTTAAGGTCATGCTGGATGCGGACTATTTGGCTGCTGACGCCAATCGGCAAAAGGATCAAAAGGGACCGGACTCAACAGCGGCAAAGGATGCGGAACCATTGAATGAATTGTCGAACACCGTCATGCGCGAAATCGTTTTGCCGGCCTTAGAAAAGGAAATCAACGAGGGATCGCATTTTGGTCAACTGCGCCAGATCTATGACGCGCTTATCTTGGCGACGTGGTACAAGCGCGCTCTTAAGTCAAGTTTGCTGGGCCAAAAGTACGTGAATCAGAATAAGACCAACGGTGTTCAAGTTGAGGATGAGCGTGTGAACCAGAAGATTTATGAACGGTATATCGAGGCTTACCGCAAGGGGGTTTATAACTTGATTCGGGAAGAATCCGATCCTGTTTCGAAAAGCGCGATCCCGCGCAAGTATTTTGGCGGCGGGACCAATGCCGGAGTTGAAACAGAAAGGGTTTTCCGGCAAGTTTCTTCTGTGAGTGCTGCCGCGTTGCTCTCCCACGGCGAGGTCGAGATTGTTGACACGCTGACGCAAGACATTGTCGGACCAGCGTCGGGTCAAATGGATGCCGCGCCAGCGTCCAGCATGGATAAGTTGATGTTGAGTTCCACCGACGAAATTAAAAACAGTCCAACCACCAAGGAATACGACGACGGCAAGGGGTTCCATGGTGTCAGCATTTGGCATTTCATTCGTGCTCAAGAGCGGATGGAAAAGGGCAGCTTGAAGGGAGATGAACTCAAGGCGGTTTTGAAAAAATTAAACATCATCACGGATGAAAGCGAATACAATCCAAGGAAAAGGAAAAATTATTATCAGCAGATCCTTCAACACCTATCTTTGAGCGGTTACGACGGTGAATCAATCGATGCCATCAACGCCGGTACTTATAAACCGTCGGACTTGCTGGAAAAGACAGTTTTTAAGCAAGGGAGCAACGCCCGCAAACAAGGGATCATTGAGGCGGCCTCAAACAGCATTGACGCTTTGGGCGGCCGGCTCGGACAGTTTGGAAAAGGGGTCAAACAGATCATCCGCTGGCTGGAGGCGACCGGCGAGGACCGGATTGATGTGCATACTCTACAGAAAGGTGGTACACCATATCAGCTCACGATCCTGCGCGTCCCAACCGGGCAATGGTATATCCAGATCAAAGCGGTTTCCAGGAATGATTTTCGGGCCGCCGCCGAAAACAATGCTTATGAAAACGGCACGGTTATACGTGTAAAGCTCAAAGGAAAAATTCCTTACGAACATAAATCCCTCAATTCCTTGACGAGCATCAAAGAAGAAATCCATGACCGATTCGCTTATGTTAAGGATATCGCCATTAAAACCAGATTGCGTGGGATAGAGGAAGTCGTCAACGGCGCAGAGCATCGCCGTATCCTGATGCCGGCAGGTCAAAGGGCCGCGACCATCGAAGATAAACAGTCGACGGGTAAGGAAATCAATCTCATTTTTGATGATCGCGAAATTAAGGTCATTGATAACGGTAAAGGGATGGGGGCTTCACCTGTCAGTCGGATGATGGTGCCCGCGGGCGGGGAGAAAAGGCCCGCTTACGTGACCGAACAGAATTTAGAGGACGAGTTAAAGGAATTGATGGTGATCCATGACACGAAAAAGCAAAAGTCAGAGATCGCGATCGCCCGGCGCGAGGAGGTCATCACCACAATCCCCGTCGGCGAAAAGATCAATCCAGACGCGATTGTGCCGGGGAAACTGGTGCTGGAATTTGGGATCATGGTTGAGATCAACCAGGCAAGGAGCGGGATCATTTTTCCTTCTGAACACGATCCGCGGCAGCGCTGGCCGATCAAACTTGCCGTTGAGCGGATGGTGGAAGGCTTGCTAGCCAATCCTGAACTCGATGCTGATCCTGTCGGGCTGCTGAAATATATCAACATGATGATCATCGGGTTACAGGCCTTGGCTGGAAACAATGAGGACAATCAGTATATCGTCCGTAAGATCACCGATGCGGTCAAAAATAGAATCGCGGCTGTGGTCGCGGACCTGCAAAGCCAAGGGT
This sequence comes from Candidatus Omnitrophota bacterium, assembly GCA_023247795.1. Classification (GTDB taxonomy): domain Bacteria; phylum Omnitrophota; class Gorgyraeia; order Zapsychrales; family JANLHA01; genus JAHFFS01. The sequence continues at coordinate 40,838 of JAHFFT010000008.1, read as the reverse complement.
ATGTTTTTTTGCCGCATGATCGGCAGTTCGCCCAGGTGGAAACAGGACATCCCACCATTTATTTGGACAAACACCTTTTTGACTGGAACGATCAGATCAGTTTGAAGGCCTTAGGCGCTGAGGTTGTTGACACCGCTGTTTTTCGTTTGATTCGAAACATCGACGGAAAAGACCGGGAAATTCCTTTGGTGGCCGTGGATTTCAAAGAGGACACTATCAACGAATTTGAAAATTTTGATATCAACACCTTTGATTTTTTAAAGAAGCACCCCCTTCCGCGGATTAAGGGTGATGGGTATGTGGCGATCCCGAAAAAATTTGTGGCCCGCTTCAATGCTTTGGTTGAACGTAGGAAACGGCAAAAGTTAACGATGGGCGAGCAGATCGAGCTTTACCAGCAAGCCCAGTTGATCAAACTTTTAACCGATGAGACGGTGGTGACGTCTTATGAAGTGGAAACACCGCAAAAGACAGTGGAACTGTTAGAAAGATTGACTTATCGGTTTGCCAGGTCGACCGGAGGGATTGATTCTGAGGCGATCAATCAATTTTTGACCAAAGACCCGCCGGAGCTGATTCCATCAAATCAACGGGTTCCGGAAGGAGCGCGGAAACGGTATATGATTGATGACAAAGGTCAATTGATTGATATCAACTCTGGGCAGGTGGTCAAGAATCGTGAAGGGTATCGGTTTAAATCAATCATTCCTCTAAGAAATAATTTTTATTTGTTGGAAGTTCTTTTCATTAAAGAAAAGAAAATACTCTTTAAAATTTTAGACAGTAATTATGTGAGAGAATTGGGAGTGCGTGGTCAAGAAGTATTAATTAGTCCAGACGGCAGGTATGCTTATGTGCCGGAAACAGTGATATCGACTCAAAATTTAATCACGATGCTCGATACCGAAACCGAAAAACAGGTCGATGATTTTGCCGAAGTTCTTAAATATGAGCCGGACCGTCGCGCGCACGATGTCCGCATGAGTAAAAACGGCCTCTTTGTGATGTGGCTGGAGGAGACGAACGGAATAAGGAAATTTTATAGCTGGGATTTGCAATTTCATCAGAATGTTGTCTTTGAGGCTGTAAGTTACGAATATGGCGAGATTGAACATATGGCTAAACTCAAAGCCGCGGACGGTAAGTTCTACTGGATGGATTTAGAAAATGGGAATGTCGTTACCGGCCGGAATGTTTACACTGACCCGCAGCAGCGGTTTTCGGTTTTTAAGACTGATTCTGGTCAGCTCCAAATATACATTCACGCGGCGCATAAGCTGATTAGTACCGCAGCGACCCCGGAACTAACATGGGAACATCCTTTTCAAAATCCATATATCATCGCTAATGCTAATCACATTACAGCCGTTAATTTCGGCTCCTTTAATGACGCTGACGATCAGGATAAATTTTGTGTCATCGAGACCTTGGAGGGGAGACGGTTTTTTGTCGATCAAGATGGGGAGATTATGTTGGATACGACTGGTCAATCAATGTCCTCAATATTCGCGAATCGAATTGAATTAACGGAGCTTTTGCTTGGCAGAGTTTATAGGGGAGAAAATAAGCTGTTTAACTTCCTTTATGTTTTATCGAGTATTCATCCCAAATTTCCATTGTTGATAGAACAACAAGTCGAAGCACAGGAAGCAACAGAGATGAAAACAGGTGAAAAAGTTCGGTTTAAAGGCGATATCGTTTATTATCGCGAAGGAGTGGCCTTTTATACCGTTGCTAACGGAAAGCTATTGTCTTATCGTGATTTTTTGGATGACCAAGTTCTAGATACTCCAGTTGAGTATGACTTGGTCGCCATGTCTAGCGATGGGCAGTATGCCGTCATCCGAGAAGGTCAACAGCTCAAGGTTTTGGATCTGCCCGATGGTACGACCAGCGCTGAATTTGCCGACGCAAATGATTATCCGGTCGTCTCATTCGATGGAAAATATTTTGTTTTAGAAAATCCAAAAACTCGAAATGTCATCTATGTCAATCCTTACTTGCGTTTTGTTGATGATGGATTCATAACCAAGATTGATCAGGAGGCAAAGCCGTTCACCAAGGAAAAGCCGGAAGGCGAGCCAGAGGTTGATCGGCAAAAGTTGGAGGCGCGGATTTCATTATTCAATGCTGAGGGGTATCAAATAGTTGAGGTCAAAGGAAAGTATATCAAATATCGTCGAACAGAGGCCATGGGCAGTGTTTGGGGTGTTCTGGATGGGATTCGCAATCTACCGAATAACCTGCCTATGTTTCATACAGTCCACCCTGGAGATTATGACGATGGCAAGGGAAATCAACTTAAATACCTGGGAACGCAAGAAATTTATTTTTCTCATTCCGGCCGTTTTTCGATCCATGAAGGACGTGATAGCCAAGGCAGGAAGGCTGCTTTTATTTTTGATCATGTAATGGGATCTCATCAGGCGCGCGGGTATATGTATTATGATGAATTATATGTCGATCATCACGCCGATGTTGTCATTCTTAAGGATCAGTCAACGAGTGAATTTTTTGTTATGGATTTGGTTAGTGGTAATAAAATATTTAAGGGAACAGCGGAAAACGTTCTCATTGATCACACTGGAAATTTTGCCATTGTTAATCTGGGGAAAGCTAATTGTCGGATTGTTCATTTGGGAACAGGGGAAATCATATCCGTTGCCGAGTTCGATAAAGATTTTCTCGGTAATGGCAGTATCTCGATCGCCGAAGACGGCCAAAGGGTTTATTTGTTCATTGCAGAATATGACTCAAGAAATGAGTATTTTTATGAATTCATTAAGGATCCGCTTACTGGCAAGATCGGCCCGGAACCTAGGCAGGCACCTATTAAATTGGATGGGCGTAATAAATTTAATAAATTGGCAGTCATCAATGGTGGTAAAGACAACCTGCCCAGATATTGGATCGAATATGAAAATAAAAATTTAACTTTAGTTAGGCGGGAGATTGCACTATTTCCAGCCGAGGATGAAGATGATCATTATACTTTGCATTATAAAGATACCGATAACATTTACAGTGATACAAAATTTATAATCACTGATCAGGATGATTTGATTACTTTAGGGCGGGAGGGGACTGTAAGGCAGAAAAAGTTTATTGAAGAATTTGGAAATAACCCCCAGGTAGTATTCGAGTCTCCATCAAACTGGTCAAATGATTTGGGCAGTTTAAAAGGCAATAAAGTCGGTTTTGAATATAAAGGAAATCGGCAGATCGAAAATATATTTTCTAACGCAATGACTGAGGCGCGGATGGATATAAAAAATGGTTTTGTCAATGAAGACAACACGTTCATTCTTTTTCAAGACCGTGACGAGAGGTATTATTTGTTGGATCAAGACGATCATCTCTATGACATCACCGATGAAGTCGAATCCGGCTTCGAGGTCTATCAGGCCTATGGCCATAACTTTCAGTTTCGTCGAGGAGAAAATGAATTTCGTTATTTTTATCCCGATCGCTACCTGGAAAAGGTTCGTAAGGTAAGGGTGAGCGCACAACAGCTTGCCCGGCAAAAGCGAATCCGTACGTTTTGGGAAGAACAGGTTTTATCCAAACACGATCAGTGGATCAGCGAGGCGCAAACGGCCTATGAACCGTTTTTATCCCTTTTTCCACGGGAATATCGGGAATCGCCGGAAAATAAATTTTCAGAGCGGTTTAAGGATTTTTACCGACGTCAGGAGCGGGGGATTCATCAGCGTTTCAAGTCTGCCGTAGATTCTCAAGCGAGTGTAGTCGACACGCGAGGTCTGCCGTCTGAGGAATTCAGCAGACGGATGAAGCGGATTGTTGAGGTGTTAAATCACGCGGACGCAACCAATCAGACCTTGATTGATCGATTGATCCAGCAGGTGAAAGGTATTGATAATTCGCTTACGCGCCAAGATTGTTATCAGCGTTTATTTGAAGGATTATTTGAATTGGCCATGAATCCTAATCTGCAGATCGATTTAACGTCGATTGATGAACACGCGGTTGAAGTGATGATGTTGGGCTGGCTGCCGCAGACTTTGCGGGAGTGGCAGCAGATGTCTATGATTTACCAGTTATTGGCAGAGTTAAGAAGGTTGCGGGGAGATCGTTTGGAGATCAACACGATCGTGAAAATGGTTGAATTTCTGCAAGAGGCCGGCCGGGCCGAAGATCAGGCGATCGAGATCGTGATGGGGCAATTGAAATTATTTTTGGATCCGCAAATCAGCGGGGAATATCTTTTAAAATGGTACCAGTCGTTTTCCGAGGTTGATTCAGGCAAAATTGCGCGGGCCTTAAAGGACGAGCGCCGGTTAGAAGATCTGGGCAACGCGGCTGACTATGTTGTCTTGTTGACCAATCAGGCGCCCCCGGTCCGGGTCAAGAAACGCCTTGACCCGCTAGGAGAGGATGTCTTGAAGGATGATTATGGTCTTCCTGTTGAGAAAATAACAAATTGGAATCTTGATCTTAAACAGAGGCCGGAAACCGAAGCGGACATGCACACCATTGATGAGTTGGTGGAGCAAAGGGACCTGATCGCGGCTTATCCTGACGACGAGTGGTTGAAAGCAGAAATCGATAATTATACCCAGAAACAAAGGGAAGCCGGTGGATACGCGGCCGAGCTGCCACAAAATTCCAAGGATGGCGGGGCAAAAAATATGGTTGTGGAATTTTATAAGGACGAAGAAGCTAATGAGTTGATTGAAGAGATCAGTGATGATGGCAACGGTCCGGTACCTGGCAAGATGCTCGCTTTGATCATTCCGAAATCCACCAAAGAGGCCTTTGCTCAGTTGGGAAAAATTTCTGGTTATTTTGGGACTGGTAAATATACCACGTTTGCCGGCGTTGACCGCATTGAGATCATCGCCAAGGATCGTGACGGACAGGCCTTTATGTTTGTGATGGTTCTTGATCGGGAAGCCCATCAGGTGCGTTTGACCAGGGTGCGTCGCTGCGACGCGAGTCAATTGAAAGCTAACTTCATGGTACGCCGCGTTAAGAGTTTGAAGAAGACCATTCCGCAGTTGGATCAGATGCTGGCCAAACGCAGTTGGAAGATGTTTGCTGGGATGTCACAGGATGAGAGTTTTCAGATTTTTTTCAAGGACGATATTCATGACGCGAACAAACTGAGCCCTTTGACTGTTAAAGGAAAAAAGATATTAACCGAGACTGATTTCATTGCCCCGCATCCGCGCACCAAGAAGATGATAAAATATGAGGGGAAAATGCGCATTTATTCAACGGAGGATCCGGGGGTGCCGATTCAGATCGTTGATAAAAATGGTTTGAGGGTGCATGACCTTAAAATGGAGAGTTATTTGCTGGCCCTCATTCCTGAGTTGTTACTGGCAGATGATAAATCCGACGAGGGAGAAGAAAACAAAAGCCGGACCGGGCATTTTCATCGACTTCGTCTGGTGATCCAAATTCCTTTGACTGTGGATCAGAATCGGGATGCCTTTGAAGAAGAGGACAACGATTTTAAAGAGGTCCTTCAGAAATATATTGCCTTGGAGTTTTATAAGGCCCTGGCTGTTGAACGATTGAATAACGTGAATTATCCGGTTGAGTCGTTTCCAGAGGACTGGGAGGCATCGCAGAATGAAAATTATTGGAACGTTGTTAATTACGCCGATCACATTGATTTGACTTCGGAGGAAGGAAGAACGACGACGTTAACCGATTTGATTTCGCGGATCAATAGGGCCCATGAGAAAGTGGATGATAAAGAAGAAATCCCGGAACACCCTGTACAACATTGGGAATTGGATTCTCTGAAACAAATGATTGATGGGGTAGATGCCGTTGATGCTGGAGAAAAGGAATTGAAGCAGAGGGTGCTTTTATCGTTTTTTACTCAACTGGAAGTGTTTACGAAAGAAGGGAAAGAGGAGAAAACCAGTCTTTATATCCGCCGTCTGCAAACTCAGGAGAAGATCAACGCGGAAAGGGCGAGGAGAGAGGCTGAGAAGCGGGGAGTTGATTATCAAGGTGCCAGTGAAGATCCTCATGCCGCGCAGCATCAACATATGGCGAGAATTTTACAGGCAATCAAAAATCTCGACTTAACTCAAATTGAAAAAAAGCCGGAAACTGATAATGAAAAAAGGCTGATGGTTTTGGTGGCAAGTATGGCTCAGAAAGTGGGGTTTACCGACTTCAGGCTTGCCCAGGAGAATCCTTATTTTTCCGGTCTCTTTGTGGGGACCAATACTGTTTATATCAGCGCCAACTTGGCTGATGCCATCGATTCACAATCGGGAATCAGCAGGGGGCACTTGCATCAACCCACTGAGACCATGGTGCATGAATTGGGGCATTTTTTTGAATGGATGTATTCTTTATCCTTAAGTGGCACCAGGATGGAGCAAAATCAGGTGTTTGTTGTTCTTAAAGGAATGCAAACAACCCACGATACTAAGGGAGGAAAATTTTCCGAAGGCAATCAATTGTTGGCCACTGTTATGTTGGCAAAACATGAACCCATTGCGAAGTCATTTGATAATTTTTTTCTTTCTTCAGATGATAAGAGCAGAGTAGAACTTCCGACAAATCCAAATATTACAATCTCGCCCCAGGCGTTTGGTTTTTGGGAAAATTTGCAGAGCAGCAACAAGGCTGTACAGACCGGAAACCCAGATACACCAAAAGAGGTTAACCCCGGATCATCCAGCAGTACCGGAGGTATTGATTTCAATCCGCAAAATGTCAATCTCAATGTGCGTGGGCAAGGCCTAGATTTGCAGGTCAGTCCGCAGGACTTGGAATCGATTGAGATTCACGGCCTCACCCCAATCATCCTTAGCATACGTCCGGTAGCCAATCTACCACAATTTTTAGGCCTTTCTAGGTAGGGGACAGTCCCTCTTATTGTCAACTTAGGGGACAGTCCCTCTTATTGTTAACTTGGGGAACGGTCTCCGCTTATCAGAATCACCAGTTTTAAGTCTCAAGTCTTGAAACTTGACACTGTGGCTTCTTCTATCTAAAATATTTTTCATTCCCAAAAGTTAAAATGTTAAAGTACATTTCTAAAATGAGGAGGCTTGGTCATGGCAGAATTCGATATTTCGGCAATCAATGAAAGAGTGAGGAAGGAAAGCAGTTTTCTTGAGGCGCTTTTGCTGGAGACGCAGAAGATCATCGTCGGGCAAAAGCAGCTATTGGAGCGGCTCATCGTCGGTCTTTTGGCCAACGGCCATATCTTGATCGAAGGGGTCCCTGGGCTTGCCAAAACCACGGCGGTCAAGACCTTATCATCGGCGATCCAAACCAAATTTCAGCGTTTGCAGTTCACACCCGACATGCTGCCGGCGGACTTGACCGGAACACTCATTTATGATCAGCGGACCGGGAATTTCAATATCAAAAAAGGGCCGATTTTCGCCAACATCATTTTAGCCGACGAGATCAACCGTTCACCAGCCAAGGTGCAGAGTGCTCTGCTCGAGGCCATGCAGGAGCGGCAAGTCACGATCGGCGAGGAAACTCTTAAGCTCGACGACCCGTTTCTTGTTTTGGCAACGCAAAATCCCATTGAGCAGGAGGGCACTTATCCTTTGCCGGAAGCGCAGGTTGACCGCTTTATGTTGAAATTGAAGGTGACGTATCCAAGTAAAGAAGAAGAACTGGCGATCCTTCGTCGGATGGCTAAGACCGATTTTAAGACGGACGTGAGGCCGATCGTCAGCCCGAAAGATATCATCCGCGCCCGTCAGGTGGTGAATGAAGTTTACATGGATGAGAAGATCGAGAGATATATCGTTGATTTGGTTGGGGCAACCCGCCAGCCGCAGGATTACAAGCTCAATGAACTCAAAGGTTTGATCCAATACGGCGCTTCGCCGCGGGCCACCATTCATTTGGCGGTGGCAGCCAGGGCTTACGCCTTTTTGCAGGGACGGGGATATGTCACTCCGCAAGATATCAAAACCATTGGGATGGATGTCTTACGTCATCGGGTCATTGTCACTTACGAGGCTGAGGCCGAAGAGAAGACATCGGAAGATTTGATTAAGCGAATTTTTGACGAGGTCGAAGTCCCATAATTTAGCAACAAGTCCCCAGTTACAAGTCCCCCAGAAAAAGTAATAGAAAAGAAAGGGGTTTGTGATGGGAGAGGCAGGTTATAAGAAATTGATTGTTTGGCAGAAAGCAGATGAATTAGCAAGAACGGTTTATTTGATAACAAGGAAGTTTCCTAGAGAAGAGGTGTATGGAATTACTTCTCAACTGAGAAGATATTCGCTTTCAGTTCCCTTAAACATTGTTGAGGGGTATGCGCGTAAGAGTCGGAAAGAATTCAAACAGTTTTTGGCAATAGCTTTAGGGTCATTAGCGGAGACGGAATATTTGATTGATTTTTCGGAAAAGCTTCAGTTTTTAGATAAGAATGATCATAAGTTATTACAGGATTCGAGGTTGGCTGTGGGAAGTTTGTTATGGAAGTTTTACAAAATTTTTTAACTGGAGTACGGGTAACAGGGGCTCAGGGGCACTTTTGTATGTTACAGAAAGAACTTTTTCAAAAAGTCCGACGGATTCAGATCACCACCAACCGGCTGGTCAGTGATGTTTTTGCCGGCCAGTACAAGAGCGTTTTCAAAGGCCGCGGCATGGAGTTTGATGAGGTCAGGGAGTATCAATTCGGTGATGATATCCGCACGATCGATTGGAATGTGACCGCCCGCACCGGCCGCGCCCACGTCAAAAAATACGTTGAGGAACGGGAGATGACGGTCATGCTTTTGGTCGATGCCTCATACTCGACGAGATTTTCCTCGGCCAATGAATTGAAGAGCAAGCTCGCCGCTGAGATCGCGGCGGTCTTGGCTTTTTCAGCCATCCGCAATAACGATAAAGTTGGTTTGGTCATTTTTACCGATCAAATTGAAAAATTCATCCCGCCGCGAAAAGGGAATCAAAATGTTTTAAGGGTGATCCGGGAAGTTTTGTACTTTGAGCCGCGTCACCGTGCCACTGATATTTCCCGGGCCCTCGAATATTTGAGCAAAGTCACGACCCGCAGGGCCGTGTCGTTTTTGATTTCGGATTTTTTTGAATCCGGATCAAAAGGAGAACCGAAATTCAAAAAGGCCTTGGCGATTGCCAACAAACGGCACGATCTGATCGCCATCACTTTGAACGATCCCAGGGAACGCGAACTTCCTGATTGCGGGCTTTTACAAATTCATGATGCCGAGACCGCGGAGTTAAGACTTGTGGATACCTCGGATCGAAAGACAAGAGAAGAGTATCGACGGCAATCCGAGCAGCGTTTGCTGCATCGGGACCGTTTATTCAATTCGATCGGGGTTGATCATATCGATATTTCAACCGATCAATCTTATGCTGATGCCTTGGTGAAATTTTTTTTAAAGCGCCGCAAGCGAGTTAGTCGTGAATAAAAAAATTTTTAAATTCGGACTTTTTCTTTTCTTTTGCTTCCCCGTGCTATCGAGTGCCGAGGAACTCAAGGATGTCAAACCGCCGCTGGATCTGCCGGCCAACCTTTGGTGGATTTACGGTGTTGTTGGATTGCTGGCTTTGGGATTGCTCATTGTTCTGTTGCGACTTTTTTTTAAGTCATGGAAAGCAAAATCAAAACCGCTGGCGGCCCCGCCACCGCCGCCTTGGGTCGTCGCTTATCAACAACTCGAGCAGCTGGTGAGAGAAGACCTTCCCCGGCAGGGAAGGATCAAAGAATACTATATCCGCTTATCTGACATTGTCCGTCGGTATATCGAGGGGCGGTTTTCAATCCAGGCTCCGGAAATGACAACCGAGGAATTTTTATTTTCGTTACGGGCTTCACAAGCTTTGAATGAAAATCAAAAATTTGCTTTGAAGGAATTTTTGATTTGCTGCGACATGGTGAAGTTTGCCACGTATCAATCCAATACGGATGAGATGCAAAAGGGCTACCGGCTGGCGAGACAGCTGGTGGACGAAACGAGTAAAGTCTCAAGTGACAGGTCTCAAGCCACAAGTAACTTGAGACTTGAGACCTGAAACTTGCAACTGGAAAAATGATTTTCAAAACCCCCTGGCTTTTAATTCTGATTCCATTGATCATCGTCTTTCTTTTTTGGCAGAAGAAGCGTCGAGAGATCCCCAGCTTGCGTTTTCCTGACGCTGGAATCTTGAGCGCCTTGCCGTTGACTTGGAAGGTGCGGTTCAGCGGGGTGCCATTTTATCTGCGGCTGGTCGCGATTGTTCTTTTTGTGATTGCCTTGGCAGGACCTCGTCAGGTCTTGGAAGAAACCAAGCATTTTGTCGAGGGGATTGACATTGTTTTGGCGATTGATGCCTCTGGGAGTATGGCTGCGGAAGATTTTCAAATCGAAGGCAAGCGTTTCAACCGGCTTTATGTGATTAAAAAAGTGGTGGATGATTTTATTGACGCGCGTAAAGACGACCGTATCGGATTGATCGCTTTTGGCGGACGTGCTTATACCGCGAGTCCGCTGACCACCGATCATCATTGGCTGAAAAGCAATCTTGATCGCATTGAATTGAACACGCTGGAAGACGGGACCGCGATTGGTTCCGGGATCATGTCATCGTTGTCAAGGTTAAAGCAAAGTAAGGCCAAGAGTAAAATCATTGTGCTTTTAACCGATGGGATCAACAATGCCGGGGACACCGAGCCGCTTGTTGCCGCCAAGACCGCCGAGGCCATGGGTGTTAAAGTCTATACGATCGGTGCCGGCACCGACGGGTATGCCCCTTATCCCGGGCAGGACATCTGGGGCCGGCAAGTCTATCGTCAGGCCTTGGTTGAAATCGATGAGGAGACCTTGCAGCAAATCGCCCAACAGACCCATGCCCGCTATTTCCGGGCAAAGGATACCGACCAGCTCAAAGCGATTTATAAAGAAATCGATCAGCTTGAAAAAACTAAAATAGAAGAATTCGGTTATCGGGAATACAAGGAACTGTTTGTTTATGTTTTATCCGCGGCTTTAGTACTGCTCATGCTCGAGATGATTTTGTCACAAACAATATTGCTTAAGGTGCCCTGATGCGTTTTGAACATCCATCGATGTTATTGGGACTCTGGTTGCTGCCGGTTTTGGCTGCCTTGCTGGTCTGGTCGGTGAAGAACCGGCAGAAGGTGCTGGAACGTTTTGCTCGGGGGCAAATGCTATCGGAAATCAATCGCAGTGTCCATGGCCAGGCGGTCCGTTTGAAAGCGGTTTTGTTCATTCTCGTTTTTGTTTTCAGTATCATTGTTTTGGCGCGGCCTCAGTGGGGATATGAGTGGCAGGACGTCAAACGGCATGGGATTGATCTGGTGGTTGCCGTCGACGTCTCAAAGAGTATGCTCACCCAGGACGTCAAACCCAACCGGCTTGAGCGCACCAAGCTCGCGGTCAAAGATTTGTTGAAAGAATTGCGGGGCGACCGGATCAGCATTGTGGCCTTTGCCGGCTCGGCTTTTCCGATTTGTCCATTGACCGCGGATTACAGCGGGGTCATGATGAGTTTGGAAAATTTGAACACGGACACGATTCCTCGAGGAGGAACGAATATCGCCTTGGCCATTGAGGAGGCCATGAAACAAACGCAGAACACCGAGAGTCAGCATAAAGCCATTATCATCCTGACCGATGGTGAGAATTTGGAGAATGAACCCCTGGCCATGGCCAAACAGGCCAAGGATAAGGGGATCAAAATTTACTGTGTTGGGATCGGAACCCAAGAAGGTGAACTGATCCGTGTTCAAAACCCGTCGGGAGAATGGGAATTTTTAAAAGACAGCCAGGGCAATTTTGTCAAATCGCGGTTGAATGAAAATTTGTTGCAGCAGATCGCGCTGACGACCGGAGGGATCTATGTCCGTGCGAGCGGAGCGAAGTTCGGACTTGACCTGATTTATGAACAGGAGTTGTCAAAGCTCGAGAAGCGTGATATCGAAGCCAAGCAGGAGAAAAAATATTTTGAACGGTTTCAGATGCCCTTAGGTCTGGCCCTGATTTTACTGATTTGGGAAACCACCATCGCAACCCGGAAAAAAGATGCGGATTAACATTTGTAAAACCATTTTGCTCATAGTATCGTACCTGGTATGTTCGCAATTTTGTTGGGCGGCTTCGAAGGAAGCGGCGGTGAAAGCGGGCAACGCCCTCTTTGCCAAGCAGGACTTTACCGGTGCTGTCGGGCATTACCAGGATGCGCTGAAAAAAGATCAGGAATCTGACCGCATCAATTTTGATTTGGGAACCGCTTATCACAAGGCTGGACAATACGACCAAGCTGACGAGCATCTGCAAAAATCACTGTTGACGCGAGATGATCATTTGCGGCAAAAGGCGTATTACAATCTTGGCAGCAATGATTACCGTCGGGGAACAGCGCGGGAGGATAAAAATATCGAACAGGCCGTTGGCGATCTGGAAAAATCGCTCGACGCGTATCAGCAGGCCATTGGTTTGGATAGCAAAGACGAAGATGCCAAAGCCAATCTTGAATTTGTTAAAAAAGAATTGCGACGTTTGAAAGAAAAGCAAAAAAAGGCGGAACAGAATCAGCAAAATAAAGATCAAGGAAAGCAAGGGCAGCAAGAACCGCAAGATAAATCGCAATCAGGCAATTCGTCACAAAAGCAGCAAGAAGGGCAGGGGCAAAAGAGCTCTTCGGAAAACACATCCACCGGTGATCAGCAGACCCAAGAAAAGTCTTCTGCTGATTCTCAGGCGCAAGAGGAAAATAAAAATAAGGAAGAACAGCAAGGTCAGCAGGCCGCGGGAGAGCAGGGAGAAAAAAAGAATTCCTCTTCGAATTCTTCAGCCGGACAAGGCCAAGCCCAGGATCAAAAGGAACTGACGCCGCAAGAAGCCCAGATGATGCTGAACCAATATCAAAAAAAGGAAGAACCACTTGGGTTATTGCAATTTGTGCCTGGATTACGACGAGAACAGCCGGTAGCAAAGGACTGGTAATGTTACGAAAGTTTCATTTCAAATGTGTTTTGATGTTTTTCCTTTTGGGCTTGTGCTGTTATGTTTCGCGGTCATGGGCGGGCCAGGATGTCGATTTTGAAGTTACCGTTGACAGTAAGCAGGTCGAGGTGGGGCAAGCTTTGCAGTTGAATGTGACCTTGCATGGTGTTCAGTCGGCAGAACCGCTCAGACTTCCTCCCATTGATGGTTTTGAATCACGCTATTTAGGGCCGGAGACACAAGTGCAGTTCATCAATGGCCAGCAGACCAGCCAAATCACGTTTATGTACAGCTTGGCCGCGCTCAAGGTCGGGCAGTTCACCATTCCTTCATTGGAGTTGACTTTTAACGGACAGACCTTTCACAGTGACCCTATCTCCGTCGATGTTGTGAAGATGTCAACACCAGCGGCAGGAAACAATGGACAAGGTGTCGCCGGATCAAGTCTGAGTGAGCGGCTATTTTTGGTGATGGGAACTCCGAAAAGGGAAGGGTATCTCAACGAAAAAATTCCGTTGACCATTAAGTTTTTGAACAATGGGGTCTCTTTACAGGAGATCCGTTATCCGGAATTTAGTCATGAGGGATTTCTCGTCGATCCCTGGCAGGAACCCAAACGGTATGAGCAGGTCATTGATGGAGTCCGTTATGGGGTCGCTGAGTTCAAGACTAATATTTATCCCACGCGGGTCGGTGAATTGAGCCTGGGCCCGGCCCAGGAAGTGGTTAATGTTGTCTTTCAGGACCAAAAGAAATCGAACCGTTCCGCGGACCCATTTGACCGATTTTTTGGCGACAGTGTTTTTGATAGTGTTTTTAACAATTATGATGTGCGTTCCATGCAACTGGCATCGACGGATTTGAAGATGAATGTCCGGGCATTGCCCGATGAGGGAAAACCAAATGATTTTTCTGGTGCCATTGGACAGTTTGATTTTGACGTCCAGGTTTCACCACCAACGGTAAAGGTGGGAGATCCGTTGACGGTCCGCTTACAAATTTCCGGAGAAGGAAACCTCAATAACGTCCAGTTGCCGACGATCAATGATTCACAAAATTTCAAAACTTACGAGCCGCAGACCAAAGAAGAAAACGGCCGGATCGTGTCCGAGCAAGTGTATATCCCGAAAAACGATAAAATCAGCGAGATTCCAGCGCTGACATTTTCCTATTTTGATGTCGTGAAAGGCGCTTACGCGACGATCACGAAAGGCCCCTTCCCGATTAAGGTGGAACCTCTTTCAGAGGCCGAGGCCCTCAAGGTCGTTGGTGCCCAGTTGCCGGTCCCCACCACCGCTGTTTTTGAACAGAAGGAAACCCTGGGGCAGGACATCCGTTTTATCAAAGAGCATCCAGGGCGGTGGAGGAAGGTCGCGGAACCGATTTTCGCGAATGTGTTTTTTGTTTTAGGCGCGATCCTTTATCTCATCATTTGGACGGCGCTGTTGGTGACCCATTTCATCCAGCGTCGGCTTAAGCTAGACGTCAAACTGGCTCGCCGGTTGCAAGCCCCGCGGTATGCTCGCAGTGGTCTTCAGCAGGCGAAGTTGCACATGCAAAAGGGCGAGCAAAAAGATTTTTACGACACGCTCTTTAAGACCCTGCAGAATTATTTCAGTCATCGTTTGCATGTCTCGACCGGAGCGATCACGGTTGATCTCATCAAACAGCAAGGCCAGGCGCGTGCCATCAAAGAGGATGTCTTTGAAGGGTTAAGGTCGGTTTTTAACGATTGTGAGATGGTCCGCTTTGCCTCGACTCAAACGGATCGAGAAAAAATGCAAAAGAGTCTTCAACAGACCCAAGAGATCATTGATCATTTCGAAAGGCGATGGCGATGAAACGATGTGATTTTTTAAAGCTTTGCATAAAATTGTTTGGTGAGAAGCTTTTGTCGATTCCTGCTGGCCATTCGCCGGAACGTTTGCCCAGCCCCAGCGTGTCTGGTCTACGCTCGACGCTCGTCCTCGCTCTCCCCCGCCTTGGCGGGGGAACCGTGCCCGCTCGTCCTCGCGACGTCCGGCTCCAGAGCAGGTATCAACGAGGAATCATTTTTGGCCAAATTTTACTCATTGTTTTATTTCTGATCGGACCAGTTTGTGCGGCTGACACCAATTTGTCTCAGGAAAATTTGCTTTTCGCGCAAGGTAATACCGCTTATCAGCAAGGTGACTATGCCAAGGCCGCGGAGGCTTATGAAAAGATTATCAGCGATGGATGGGTAAGCGGGCCGCTTTACTTTAATTTGGCCAACAGTTATGTTAAGGCCGACCATCTCGGCAAAGCGATTTTGAATTATGAACGGGCCAAACGTTTGATCCCTCGTGACCCGGATTTGAAAGCCAATGATGCTTATGCCCAATCGTTGCTGAAGACTCCGATATCGATGCCTACTAATTTTTGGCAAATGGTTCTAACCTCGCATCTTTCATTTTACTCTTTAGATGAAATGGCCATCATTGCTTTTGTTTTGTTGGCATTTTTAGGGGCGATCATTCTTGCTTCGCTGTTTTGGGGCTGGCAAAATCGTGGGAAGGTTTTTTTGTTGGGAGGTGTTGTCATTTTGTTTGTGATTTACGGCGGCGGTCTCCTGTTAAAAGTCCAGATGGAGAAGGAGCAAGCCGTGTCCTTGGTCGAAACCCCGGCGAGGTTTGAGCCGCGCGATGCTGCGACGACGCACTATCTTTTGCAAGAGGGTGGGAAGGTCAAGATTTTAGACCAGGACGGGGAATGGCTAAAAATCTTTCGTTCCGATGGTAAATCCGGTTGGGTCAAAGCTTCGACAGTGGAGAAAATATGAAAAAGTTCAGCATTGCGGGCTTTTTTTTGTTTTTATGTTGCGCGACCGCTTTTGCCATCAATCAGAAAATGCTTGATCATTGCGTTGAAGAGTACGAAAAAAATCACGTCTGCCCTCCGGGGGTTTGTCAATTGCGTTGTGTTGGCAGCGACGAGGATTGCTCGGTCAAACTCTGCGCTCCTGTGGAGTGTCTGCAGATTCCGGTGCAATATTGCCCGGAAGAATTTTGCGCGGTCATGGAGAGTTGTTCCAAAGAAAAGATTTGTCATTACAAAATGTCTGGCGAGCCAGCTGAATGCGGTGATTTGGCTTATGCCGGCCAGGACGTGGCATGCTGCAAGGGTCTGGTCAAACGTTGCGGGATTGAATTTTTAGATGGCACCTGCGATATGGAAGGCAAGAATTCGATTTTTAATATCCCTATCTGCATTCCTTGCGGCGACGGGATTTGCGGCCAGTTTGAGACCCGTTGCAATTGTCCGGAAGATTGTCACTGAAATTGTTTGTACCCCTCCCCTAACCCCTCCCACAAGTGGAGGGGAATTTACATATTGAATTATTCCCTCCCCCTTGCCCCGCCTATGGCGGGGCTGGCGGGGAGGGGGCACATTATAAATTTTCAGTTAAATGATTTTTAGAATGATCTCGGCGGCCCGACGGCTGGCGCCGGGAGCGCCTAAGACTTGTCTCACCCGTTCCAATTCCGAAATCATGTCCCGCATCTTTTCTTCATTCCGATAAAGTCCTTCAACCGTCAGCGCGATTTTTTCCGGAGACGCGTTGTTCTGGATCAATTCCGGTACAATGGTTTTTTGTCTGACCACATTGACCATGCCAATCCAGGGGATTTTGATCAATCGCTTGGCAAGAAAATAACTGAAGGGGGATGTTTTATAGATGATGACCATTGGTTTTTTAAGGATCGCGGTCTCGATCGTCGCTGTTCCAGAGGCAACCACACAGAGGTCGCAGACGGAAATTCCGTCATAGCTGTTATTTTCAACAATCTTGATTGGTAGATCATGTTGGGTCAGATGTTGCCGCAGTATGGCCAATGAGATCGTCGGTGCTTTGATGAGCAGAAATTGCAGATCCTGATTTTTTTTGAAAAGTATGGCAGCGGTCTCGAGCATGATCGGCAGGTGCAGGTCAATTTCTTTTTCCCGCGAGCCAGGTAAAAGACCAATGGTTGTTTTTGTCGGCGACAAATCCAATCCTTCGACAATATCATCTCTTGAGTGAATGGGCTTCACCGACTCGAGCAAGGGATGTCCAACAAATTCCACAGTCAAGCCTCGACGGGCGTAGAAATCTTTTTCAAATTCGAACAAAACCAGCAGCCGATCGGTAAATTTTCTGATCTGTTCGACCCGTGATGCCTTCCAGGCCCAGACCTGGGGACTCACGTAATAGATCACTTTGATTCCGGCTTGATGGAGCACCTTGGCTAGGCGCAGGTTAAATCCGGGATAATCGATGAGGATGACCGCGCTCGGTCGGATTTCTTTGATTTTTACGACCAGCCGGTCAAAGACTTTTTTGATCTGCGCAAAATTTTTAACGACTTCCCAGAATCCGACTACGGCTTTTCGTGTCAAGTCATCATAGAGCTCAACGCCTAAAGCACTCAGTTTTTCGCCGCCGATACCGGAAAAAGTGATGGAGGGGTCCAGTTGTTTGATTTCTTCAACGAGATGGGCGGCGAGCAAGTCGCCGGATGCTTCCCCAGCAACGAGAACGAGATGTTTATTTTTGGTGGAACTCATAGGGAAAGCGGGTCCGCGGTGACCGGCACTCGGGCCAGGATCTGTTTGCGGGTCTCTTGCATGTTTTGAATGATGCGAATGGCGAGGGACAAGGCCTGGCGAGCTTCGATCCCTGAGACAATGGGCTGCTCGTCGTTGTTGATGCAATGAATGAACGATTCCAGTTCTTTTTTAAGCGGTTCTTCTTTTTCAATCGGCAGGGCGTGCTTGAGGATTTGCACCCCGTTTTTTTTATAAATGAAGGCCTCCTGCTGAACATAATCCAGCGAGATATAAGTGTTGTGCAAAAAGATACGGATTTTGCGCATGACCTCGTCGGAGACCCGGCTGGCGGTGAGGTTGCAGACACAGCCATTTTCAAAAATGATCCGCACACTCGCGATATCTTCCAATTCAGTTAAAACATGGATCCCGACGGCGTGCACATCTTTAACCGCGCACTGGTTAAGGCCTAATATGATGTCGATGTCGTGGATCATGAGGTCCATGACGACACCAATATCCAACGATCGCTGGGTAAATTGATTCAACCGGTGCGACTCAATGAAGAGCGGATCTTTGGCAAAGTGCTTGATGGCTAAAAAGGCGGAATTGAAACGTTCGACATGTCCGACCTGCAGTTTGCGGTTTTTCAGTTTGGCAAGCGCGATCAACTCATCGGCCTGTTCAACGGTGATGCTGATCGGTTTTTCAATGAAGGTATGAACACCCTGTTCCAGAAAGAATTTCCCAATTTCGTGGTGAAGGATCGTGGGAACACAGATATTGACCGCGTCAATCTTGCCGGCCAGGTCGCGGTAATCTTCAAAAACCGGAATATGGTAGTGGCTAGCTAGCCGTTCGGTCCGTTCGGCCTTGGTATCGCAGATTCCAACAATATTGACCCGGTCGGAAAGTTCGTGTAAGACTTTCAGATGTTTCGATCCCAGGTGCCCAATACCGACGATCGCGACATTGAGTTTTTTCATGCCGCAACTATAACAAATACCTCGACAAAAGTCAATTGCTATGCTAAAGTCGATACTTCCAAAAACATCAAACCTATTACAAATCATAAAGATATGACGAATTACACCCGGCTTATCAGTTTTCTCAAAGACTACAAAAAGCTGTTCAGTTTTGCGGTCGCGGCCATGGTTGTCTCCAGCATGTTTAAGGTCTTTGAGATTTCGCTTTTGGTGCCGCTTTTAGACCGCATCCTCAACAAGCAGCCGATCGTGGTTCCAAACAAACTACCGGCTTTTCTCACCCATGCCATTACCTATTTGAACAGTCAGTCTCCGGAAACCTTGCTGAAAGTCATGCCGCTGGTTATTTTGGTCGGCATGATCGTTAAGCACATTTTCACCTACCTTTATCAATATTTGATGAACGATGTCGCCCAACGAATTTTGCGAGACGTCCGGCAAAGGCTGTATGAAAAAATCCAGTCTCTGTCATTGGATTATTTCAGCGAAAAGCGCACCGGCGAGTTGATGTCGCGGATCACCCACGACGTGCTGGTGATTGAAAACGCTGTTTCTTACAGCATCACCGACCTATTTGTCCAGACGTTTACGGTGATAGGTTTTTTGGTCACCGCGTTTATGATTCATGTCAAGGCAGCACTTATTGTCTTTTTAGTGTTTCCGGTGATCATCTGGCCCATGACCCAGATTGGTCGTAAGCTGCGTAAGCTCGCTCGTCAGTCGCAGGAGCGCATGGCGGACATCAATTCCATCCTTTTGGAAACCATTTCCGGAATCAAGGTGGTCAAGGCTTTCTGCACGGAAAAAGAAGAGATCGATCGCTTTGGCAAACAGAATCATGAATTTTATAAACTGCGCATGAAGGCGGTCAAGCGGCTGTTGGTTTTGCCACCGATCACGGAAATTTTTGGTGTGCTTTGCGGGATCACGATCATTTTTTGGTTAGGCCGGCAGGTGATGGACGGCCAGCTTTCCTTTGGGATTTTTGTCTTGTTTTTTGCCTCGATGATGTCGATCATCAGTCCGATCAAAAAGTTGGGCAACGTCAATGCCGTGACCCAGCAGGCCTTGGCCGCGAATGATCGGATTTATCTCATCCTCGACGAGCAGGCGACGGTCAAAGAAGCGCCAGATGCCAAAGACATCCCCGTTATCCATGACCGGATTTCTTTTGATCATGTTCATTTCCGTTATGAGAAGCAAGGAGACGAGGTCTTAAAAGATATTGACCTCGACATCAAAGTCGGGGAATTGGTCGCGATCGTTGGGCCCACCGGGACCGGAAAATCGACGCTCGCGAACCTGATCCCGCGGTTTTATGATCCGTTTCAGGGAAGGGTCACAATCGACGGAATGGATGTCAGGGCAGCCACGTTCCAGTCACTGCGTTTGCAGATCGGGATTGTTTCGCAAGACACCTTTTTATTTAACGATACGGTGTACAACAACATTGCTTATGGGACCCGGTCGGCAAGCAAGCCGGAAGTCGAAGAGGCCGCCAGAAAAGCCTATGCCCATTCTTTCATCATGGAACTGCCCAAACAATATCAAACCATTGTCGGGGACCGGGGTTTTCGTTTGTCTGGTGGTGAGAAACAGCGTCTTACGATTGCCCGGGCGGTTTTGAAAAACCCTGCCATTTTGATTTTGGATGAGGCAACCTCGCAGCTGGATTCCGAATCAGAAAAATTTGTCCAAGAGGCGCTTGATCTCTTGATGCAAGGCCGTACGGTCATCGCCATCGCCCACCGGCTATCAACGATCAAAAAAGCGGATAAGATTGTGGTTCTAAAAAATGGCCGTATCGAAGGTATGGGCAAACATAGTGAGTTGCTGAATACCAGCGAGCTGTATAAGCGGCTTTATGAGACGAGCGGTTTTCAGGTTTGATCCCCAGGGTCTTCGCGGCAAATCTACCAAACACAAAACTCCTTCCCAAATAAACAGTTGCAAAGAAAATGATTATTTTGTATACTTTATGTTCTTCGGACCAGGCTCTGGCATGAAGTGAAAGAGTCTGAATGAGGATGTTGTGTGCATCCATGGTAAGGTTTGCTGGTGCAGCCTTAACCCGTCTGAGGAATTTCGAATAACAGGTAATCATCTATATTCACTTGATTGTATTCTAGTCAAATCTAGGATCTCCCGCCTATAGGTGAAAATGAGAAGGAGTTATGATGGCAGAAGAAGTCTTAAAGAAATTGCTTGAAAGTGGTGTTCATTTTGGACATCAAACCCGTCGCTGGAATCCGAAGATGCAGCGATTTATTTTTGGTGAACGCAGCGGCATCTACATCATTGATCTCGAGAAAACCAAAGAATATCTTGATCGGGCCTTTGATTATGCCCGTGACCTCACCTCCAAAGGTGGGCACATCCTTTTTGTCGGGACAAAAAAGCAGGCCAAGGATGTGATCGAACAGGAAGCTCAGCGGGCCGGCATGCCTTATGTCAGTGTTCGTTGGATGGGTGGACTGATGACCAATTTTCAAACCGTTAAATTGTCATTTGCCAAATTGGAACGCATCGAAAAAATGGAAAAAGATGGTGTGTTTGAAAATTTGAAAAAGAAGGAAGTCAGTATTCTCAAAAAGGAAAAGGAAAAATTGTTGCGCGATCTGGGCGGTATGCGGGAAATGAAGACTTTGCCAACAGCGCTTTTTATTGTTGATACCAAACGCGAAGAGATCGCGGTCCAGGAAGCGAACCGTTTGCAAATTCCAGTGATTGGTCTGCTTGATACCAATTGTGATCCGGACTTGGTGCTCTATCCCATACCGGGCAATGACGACGCTCTGAAAGCGGTCCGGTATATTACCTCGGTGATTGCTGACGCGATCGTGGAAGGAAGGACCCAGTTCCTCGACGCTGAAAGTTTAAGAAAGAAAAAAGAAGCAGTGGAAAAGGTTCCGGCCGTTATTCCCACTATTCAGGGAAAGTCGGCGGCAAAAGAATCCGCAAAAAATTCGGCTGTAACGGAAACCGTCCGGGCGCATGCCGCGCCGGATGGCGCTAAGGGATAATCGTCATTTCAATATCACAATTCTAGGAAGAGAGTTGATGCGGAATATTTCAATCTTTCAGCATCAATCATAGTCAGGAGATAAGTATGAAGATGGAATCATTGGATCAGATCAAAGAGCTGCGAGAGTTGACTTCTTGCGGAGTGATTGATTGTAAGAAGGCCTTGGAAGAGGCTAAGGGGGATTTCAATCGCGCTAAAGCAATCCTCTTGGAGAAGAACAGGGAAATGGCAGCCAAGAAGAGTTCGCGGGTGACAAAGGAAGGCCGCGTTGATTCTTACGTGCACGCTGGCAACAAGATCGCGGTTCTCTTGGAAGTGAATTGTGAGACCGACTTTGTGGCCCGAAACGAAGATTTTTGCCGGTTTTGCAAAGATGTGGCCATGCATATAGCATGGATGAATCCAGCGTATATTAAGGAAGCCGACGTGCCGCAAGACCTGTTAAATCAACAACCGGACCAAAAATCTTTTATCAAAGAAAGTTGTCTGCTGAATCAGCCTTTTGTTAGAGATCAGGGGACGACGATCCAGGATATTTTGACCGGTTTGATTGGAAAAATTGGCGAGAATATCGTCATTAGCCGTTTCAAGCGCTACAAGGTAGGAGAGGTTGAGTAAACCCGTTTATAAGACGATCGTTTTAAAATTGAGCGGTGAGGCCATGATGGGCGCTCAGCAGCACGGTATTGACGCAGAGATGTGCGCTTCGATCGCCGCTCAGATCAAAGAGATTTGTGATTTGGGAGCGACGGTATCTTTGGTCGTCGGCGGAGGAAATATTTTTCGCGGTCAAGTGGCCTCCAAACATTTTGGCTTGGATCGCGCGGTCGCTGATTATATGGGGATGCTGGCAACGGTCCTTAACGGGTTGGCCTTGCAGAATGCCTTGGAAAAGATTGGTGTGGCGTCGCGCGTCATGTCGGCGATCGAAATGCGGGCCATTGCCGAACCGTATATTCGTCGTCGGGCCATCCGTCATATGGAAAAAGGACGGGTGGTCATTTTTGTCGCCGGTACCGGCAATCCTTATTTTACGACCGACACGACGGCGGCCCTGCGTGCCGCGGAGATCAAGGCCGACGTGATTTTTAAGGCAACGAAAGTGGACGGGATTTATTCGGCGGACCCGGTCAAGGACCCGACAGCCAAGCGTTTTAAAAAGTTGAAATTCATCGATGTTTTGAAAAAGAATTATCAGGTCATGGACGCGACGGCGGTGAGTTTGTGCATGGATAACCAAATCCCCATTGTGGTTTTTAATCTTACCAAACCAGGCAACATCAAAAAAGCGATTTTAGGCGAAGATATCGGAACCATTGTGCAATAAGCACACCGCCAAGAATTGATTTGACGGAGCAATAGCGAGGGGGGTCATGAATATCAAAGATATCAAAAAGGATTCGGAAGGTAAAATGAAGAAGGCCGTTGAAGCGGTCCGACGGGAGTTCAATGAAGTCCGTACCGGACGCGCCCATCCGGGTTTGTTTGAAGGGATGCATATCGAATATTATGGGACCCCGACCTTGTTAAAACAGGTCGCTTCCATTTCGGTGGCAGACCCACGGACGATTGTCATTCAACCCTGGGACAAAAATGCTTTGCCGGAAATCGAAAAGGCCGTTCAAGGATCGAAATTGGGTTTGACTCCGTTCAACGACGGGAATATGGTGAGGATCAGCATTCCGCAGCTTTCCGGTGAACGTCGTCAGGAATTGATTAAGGCCGTGAAGGACATGGCCGAGCATGGAAGGATTTCTTTAAGAACGATCCGTCGGGAAGCCAATGATCGGGTTAAAAAGGGCCAGGCCGATAAATTGATTTCGGAAGATGAGGCGTTTCGCGGACAGGACGAGATCCAGAAGTTAACGGATATTTTTATCAAAGACGTTGAAAAAATTTTAGAAGACAAACAGGGCGAATTGTTGGAAAAATAGATTGTGGGGATTTGACCCACTAGCTCATCTGGTAGAGCACTGCCCTTTTAAGGCAGGCGTGCCGCGTTCGAGTCGCGGGTGGGTCATGAATTAGGGAAGAGTGAATAGGGGCGGGTGGCGGAATTGGTAGACGCGCTAGTCTTAGGAACTAGTGGAGCAATCCATGGAGGTTCAAGTCCTCTCTCGCCCATAAGCTGCTATTTGGGAACGATAGGCAAATTCCGCGGCGGTAATTCAGTTGGCTAGAATGCCACCTTGCCAAGGTGGATGTCATGGGTTCAAATCCCATCCGCCGCTCTTTCTGCGGATATTGGCGAGGAAAATGAAATCTGATGTTGTTTTGCGTTTTGTTATCATTTGAAAAGGAATCATTTGGGGAAATGGCACATGAACAGCAAGAGTCGAACAGGAAGAAGGAGTCGTAAATGAAAATAAGTGATTTTCTTTGTTCCAAAGCTGTGAGCGCGCAGCTGCAAGCGACCAGCAAAACTGAGCTCATTGAAGAGATGGTTGATCAGTTGGTTAAAGCCAGCGCGGTTGAGAAGAAAAGCCGCAGCAAGATCATCGAGGTGCTCATGGCGCGCGAGGCCTTGGGCTCGACGGCGGTCGGACAAGGTATTGCCATCCCTCACGGAAAATCGGAAAGTGTCAGCAAATTAACCGCCGCGCTCGGAATCAGCAAAAAAGGAGTTGATTTTGATTCACTCGATGGAGAACCGGCCTACATCTTTTTTCTATTGCTCGCCCCCATTGATTCGGCAGGTCCCCACCTCAAAGCCTTAGCAAAAATTTCACGCCTGCTGAAAGACAAATACTTCAGAGAAAGTTTAAAATCCGCTTTAGACCCCAAGGCCATTTTAGAGCTCTTGGCTCATGAAGACGGCCAGTCGAATTCTTAGCGTACGGTTTAAAAATGCCAAATAATTTTGTTAAATGGCTGTATCCCGGCATGAGAATCAAACGATGGCTCTTGACCTCGATGCTGGGTGTTATCATCGTCGGCGGTGGGGCAGTGGGCTTTGCCTCGGCTTATGTCTTGGTTAGAATTTTCGGACTGATCATCATTGTCTGCGGGGTTGTTCTCATTGTCATGGGGACCGGCAAAATGATTGTTTCGCTGATCACGATCTTTTTGCCGAAAGGGGAAAGAGAACTTGTTAATATCCTTTATCAGCGTCGGTATTTGGAGCGCGGACCGAAAATCGTCGCGTTGGGGGGAGGGCATGGCCTTTCTCACCTGATCCTTGGGCTGAAAGAATATACCGCCAATATCACGGCGATTGTAACGGTGGCTGATAGCGGTGGGTCCTCCGGACGATTGCGTGAAGAATTCAAGATTGTCGCCCCCGGTGACATTCGAAACTGTCTGGTCGCCTTGGCCGACGCGCCGGCCCTGATGGGAGAGTTGTTTCAGTTTCGCTTTCCCGAAGGCTCGCAGCTGCAGGGGCATAATTTTGGTAATCTTTTTTTAACCGCCATGGTCCAATTGACCGGAGATTTTGAAAAAGCGGTCAAGGAATCCAGCCGGGTGCTCGCGATCCGCGGAAAGGTTGTCCCTTCCACGGTGGCCAACGTTCATCTGGCCGCCGAATATGAAGACGGATCGATCGTCGAGGGAGAAGCCAAAATTCCCGAACGGCGATCGAAGATCAATAAAGTTTTTTTAAAACCGGAAAATCCCGCCCCCACCCAGGAAGCCTTGGACGCGATCAACGAAGCGGATGTGATCATTCTGGGCCCGGGCAGTTTGTATACCAGCATTTTGCCAAACCTTCTGATTAAAGAAATCGTGGACGCGATCGCCGGGTCAAAAGCTTTTAAAATTTATATCTGCAACGTGATGACGCAGCGGGGAGAAACCGATAGTTACAAAGTCAGCGATCACGTCAGAGTGCTGACAGAGCATTCCCATAAGGATGTGCTTGATGCCTGTTTGGTGAATGACGGACAAATCCCTTTAGAGGCCTTGGGGCGTTATAAGGTTGAAGGTTCCTTTCCGGTTGAATTGGATATTGATCAGGTTAAAACTATGGGGTGCAAGGTTGTCGCGACCGATCTTTTGAGCGTCAAAGATTATGTCCGGCACGACTCAGCAAAATTGAACAAGGCCCTCATCAAATTGATCGAACAATATCGCGTCATCAAGAGGTAATATGCCCAAAATTGTTAAGGATTGTACAGTCACCAGCGAACAGGGAATGCATGCCCGTCCGGCCGCCATCTTTGTTCAGATCGCGATCAAGTACAATAGCCAGCTGACGGTAAAAAAGGGGAATGAATCGGTCAATGGGAAATCCATTATGGGATTGTTGATGCTGGGAATTGAACGAAATAGTACCATCACCTTGACGGCAGAAGGAGACGATGCTGAAGTCTTGATCAATGAGCTCGAGGAGTTTTTAAAAAAAGATGAATGAGATTGTTTTAAAAGGGATCCCGGCCGCGCCGGGAATTGCCATGGGGCCGGCTTATATCGTCAATAAGCAGGAAATGGTTGTCCCGGCCCGGGCGATTATGGAAAAAGAAGTGCCGATCGAAATCGCCCGCTTTGAAGAGGCGCTGATCAAAACCCGGGAACAGATTGCCGGCATTCGCAAGAAAATCAGCGAGCAGATGGGCGGCCAGGACGCGCAGATTTTTGACGCGCATCTTTTGGTTTTGGAAGACCGGATGCTGATTGAGGAAGTCAGCAAACGGATCCAACGGGAGAAGCAGTCGGCGGAGTATATTTTTTCCAATGTTTTTAAAAGGTACGCGGAGGCGTTTAAAAATATTCAAGATGATTATTTGAAAGAGCGGACCGCGGATTTGAAAGATATCGCTCGTCGGGTGTTAAGAAATCTGATCGATGAAGACCGTTTGAGCGAGATCGACCAATTCAAAGAAGAATTCATACTCATCGCGCATGATTTGTCACCGTCAGATACCGCCAGCATGGTCGGAAGAAATGTTTTGGGATTTGTGACCGATATCGGTGGTCGGACGTCGCATACCGCGATCATGGCAAAGTCGCTGGGAATTCCGGCGGTGGTGGGGTTAAAAGACGCGACCATGCGAATCAGCAATCAGGATGAAATGATTGTCGACGGCCGCATGGGGCTGGTCATCATCCGGCCGGAAGAAAAAACTCGAGAAATCTATCGAAAAGAGAAAGGCCGCATTTTTGCGTCCCGCGGCCGTTTTGCCGATATCAAGGACCTGCCCGCGGAGACGTTGGATAAAAGGATCATCACCCTGGCGACCAATCTGGAACTTCCAGGAGAGATTCCGCTCATCAAGCGCCAAGGCCCGGTGGGGATCGGTTTGTTTCGCACGGAATATTTTTACATGAATCGGGTTGATCTTCCGTCGGAGGAAGAGCAGTTGGAGACTTATCAGCGCGTCGTGCGCTCCATGGCGCCGCATCCGGTCACCATACGCACGCTGGATTTGGGGGGAGATAAATTCATTTCCAGTTTGCAGGTGCCCAGAGACATGGTCCCCTTTTTAGGATGGCGGGCGATCAAATTTTGTTTGGCCCGGCCAGACATTTTTAAAACACAAATCCGGGCCATCTTGAAGGCGTCGGCGCATGGGAAAATCAAAATGATGTATCCGATGATTTCCGGGGTCAGTGAAATGCGCCAGGCCAATGCCATTTTAGAAGAAGTGAAAATGCAGTTGCGCGAAGAAAAGATCGCCTTTGATGAAAACATTCAGGTGGGGGCGATGATTGAAGTTCCGTCGGCAGCTGTCACTGCCGATAGCCTTGCTCAGGAGAGCGATTTTTTCAGCATCGGCACCAATGATTTGATTCAATATGCCCTGGCCGTGGGAAGGGTGAATGAACAAACCGCATCCTTTTATGAACCGTTTCATCCGTCGATCCTGCGTTTGATCAAGATGGCTGTTGACGCGGGGTATCAGGCGCACATTCCGGTGAGTCTTTGCGGCGAGATGGCCAGTGAACCGGTCTCTGCCTTGCTGCTTTTGGGGATGGGCATCGATGAGTTGAGTATGACACCGTTAAATGTTTTACAAATCAAAAAGCTCATACGAAGTGTTCGGTTTACCGACGCGCAGAAGCTTGCCCAGGAGGCGTTATCTTTGTCAACGGGCCAGGATGTTGAGGAGTTGTGCAAAGCCAAACTGCAGGAATTGGCTCCGGCGGTCCTTAAGAGCGGGGATTGAGTTTTATGAAAGGTTTGATATTAGCGGCCGGATACGGCACCCGTTTGTATCCGTATATCAAAGATACTCCAAAACCGTTGTTAGACGTTGCGGGTCAGCCGATCATCGATTATCTTTTGGCCGATGTTCAAGGTCTGCCGGATCTCGATAAAGTTACTGTTGTCAGCAATGAGAAGTTTTATGATCATTTTTGCCGTTGGGCGCGGGATCAAAAGGGCCGTTCTTTTGAAATCAAGGTGATCAGCGACGGGACATCTTCTCCTGAAAATCGGTTGGGATCAATCGGCGATATCATTTTTGCTTTGGATGCCGAGAAGATTGTTGATGATGTCTTGGTTTTAGGCGGGGACAACCTTTTCGATTTTGGATTGAAAGAGTTTGTCGCGTTCGCCCAAAGCAAGTCCCCTTCGGTCAGTTTGGGGCTTTATGACATCGGTCAGATTGCAGAAGCGACAAAGTTTGGGGTGGCGGCGGTTGATGCCAATAAAAAAATCATTTCCTTTGAAGAAAAGCCAAAAAAGCCCAAATCCAGTTTGATTGCCATGTGCTGTTATTTTTTGCCTCGGGAATCTTTGGCGACGGTGAAAAGGTATCAACAGCAGACGAATAAGGCGGACAAGGCCGGGGAGTATATCAAATGGTTGTCGGAACAAACCGACGTTTATGGTTTTAAATTTCAGGGAACCTGGTATGATATCGGTAGCATTGAATCATATCAAGACGCCCAGATGGTTTTCAAACTCAAAAAACAGAAAGAAAGGAAAATCCCGTGAAAGGACAATACTTTTTTACTTCAGAATCAGTAGGGAACGGTCATCCGGATAAAGTCTGTGATCAAATTTCCGACGCGGTGTTGGATTCGATTTTTAAAGAAGACCCAAAGGGAAGGGTTGCCTGCGAGACGTTCATTTCGATGGGGCTCGTGATTGTCGGCGGTGAAATCACTACTACGTCTTATGTGGATGTTCATAAATTGGTGAGAAAAGTTTTAACCGACATCGGATATACCCACCAAAAGTACGGATTCAATGCCGATACCGCGGCCATTTTGAACGCCATCAATTCGCAGTCGCCGGACATCGCCCAGGGAGTGGATGCCGGGGGTGCTGGTGATCAAGGGATCATGATCGGATATGCTTGCGATGAAACTCCGGAATTGATGCCGCTGCCGATCATGCTCGCGCATCGCTTGGTTCGTCGGGTTGAGCAGGTTCGTAAAGAAAAAATATTGCATTATCTAGGCCCGGATTGTAAGAGTCAGGTGACTGTTGAATATGAAGATGATGTCCCGCAGCGCGTTGATACGGTTGTGTTGGCCTGTCAGCATACGGATGAAATCCTTGACTCGTCGGGAA
The DNA here is from genome assembly GCA_023247795.1 of Candidatus Omnitrophota bacterium. Lineage (GTDB taxonomy): Bacteria > Omnitrophota > Gorgyraeia > Zapsychrales > JANLHA01 > JAHFFS01. The sequence continues at coordinate 11,879 of JAHFFT010000008.1, read as the reverse complement.
AACGGATTACTGAAGATTCAAAGCGCGAGATCATTGATACGGTCGCGATGCCGATCGTCAAAGACCTTATTGATGAAAAAACCAAATTTTATGTCAATGAAACCGGAAAATTTGTCATTGGCGGCCCGCAGTCAGATACCGGGGTCACCGGACGCAAGATCGTTGTCGATACGTATGGCGGTGTGGTTTCTCATGGTGGGGGCGCTTTTTCTGGAAAAGATCCCAGCAAAGTCGATCGTTCCGCGACCTATATGGCCCGCTATGTCGCGAAGAATATCGTCGCTGCTAAGTTGGCGAAGAAATGCTGGATCCAACTGGGTTACGCGATCGGAAAGGCCGAACCGGTCAGTGTCATGATTGATACCTTTGGCACTGGCAATGTTTCCGAACAAAAATTGGTTGAGGTTGTCCGTCGGAATTTCAATTTAACTCCCCGCGGGATCATCAAGGAACTGGATCTGCTGAGGCCGATTTATCAAAATACAGCGGCTTATGGTCATTTTGGGCGAAGTGAATTCAGTTGGGAGAAAACGGATAAGGCCGCGCGTCTGGAAAAAGAAATCATGGCGGTCGCCTAAAAAAGTATTAACCTCGGGTGTGTTAGGCACACCCTTGAGATAACAAAGCTGTGGTCATCCACCGTGTCCAATTCAAAAAAAAATAAAGGGGAAAAGATGAAGTCAACGACTGCGTCGAGCCGTGGGTATAAAGTCAAAGATATGTCCTTAGCCGAATGGGGACGAAAAGAAATCACAATTGCCGAGAGTGAAATGCCGGGATTGATGTCCTTGCGCAAAGATCATGCGTCGCAGAAACCGTTGAAGGGGGCGCGCATCACCGGCTGCATTCACATGACCATCCAGACCGCGGTCTTGATTGAAACGTTGATGGAGTTAGGGGCCCAGGTGCGTTGGTCATCGTGCAATATTTTTTCCACCCAGGATCACGCGGCAGCGGCTTTAGCGGCCAAAGGGATCCCGGTTTTTGCCTGGAAAGGGGAGACCGAAGAAGAGTATTATTGGTGCATTGATCAGACGCTCAAATGGCCGGATGGGAAGGGCCCGAATATGCTCTTAGATGACGGCGGTGATTTAACACAGCTGGTGCATGAGAAATTTTCGGAATTGTTGAAAGATATCCGCGGAGTTTCCGAAGAAACCACGACCGGTGTGCATCGGCTGGCGGAGATGGTCAAGGCCGGAACATTGAAAGTCCCGGCGATCAACGTCAATGATTCCGTGACTAAGTCCAAATTTGATAATCTTTACGGCTGCCGAGAATCTTTGATCGATGGGATCAAACGGGCGACCGATGTGATGATTGCCGGCAAGGTTTGCGTCGTGGCTGGGTACGGTGACGTCGGGAAGGGATGTAGCCAGGCCTTGAAGGGAATGGGCGGCCGGGTTTTGATCACCGAAATCGATCCGATCTGTGCTTTGCAGGCGGCTATGGAAGGTTATAAGGTCATGAAAATGGACCAGGCGGCAAAGATGGGCGACATTTTTGTCACCACGACCGGCTGCTGCGATGTGATTCTGGGCCGGCATTTGGACATGATGAAAGATAACGTTATCGTCTGCAACATTGGTCATTTTGATTTGGAAATTGATATCGCTTATTTGAACAAACGCAAAGACATCAAAAAGGAAAACATCAAGCCGCAAGTGGATCAGTATATTTATCCCGACGGAAAACGGATCATTGTTTTGGCGGAAGGGCGACTGGTCAATTTGGGTTGCGCGACTGGACATCCGTCGTTTGTGATGAGCAATTCGTTTACTAATCAGGTGATGGCTCAGATCGAGTTGTTTAAAAACAGTGCCAAGTATGAGAACAAGGTTTATATGATGCCGAAGTTGCTTGATGAGAAGGTGGCGCGTTTGCATTTGCAGAAAATCGGCGTTGATCTCGACGAGTTAACTCCCAAGCAGGCGAAATATATCGGAGTTAAGACCGAAGGCCCGTATAAGCCAGAACATTATCGGTATTGATTAAGTCGCAAGAATACAAGTCACAAAGTCGCAGGATCATTCTTGTGGCTTTGTGATTTTTTCTGGGGCTCGTTGGAGACTGATTTTTAAAGGGCTGTTCCTAAGAAGTGATTATAGTTGGTTACTGTTATTGACTTGCCGCTGATTAAACCTTTGTGACCGTAGTCGCCATCGTTTGTCGAGGCAAAACTCATTCGTGTCAACGGAGCCTGCGGCTCCAATTCCCCTCATAAGTTTTGCCTCGACCGGTACCAGTTAGAGGAAATTCCGAAATAGACGCTGTTTCTATCAATAATGAACAACATAGGAGGTTATCAATGAAAATATTGTTAGGGGTCATTAGTTTTATTGCTCTTGCTGGTTGCGCAAATCTGCAAACAAGATCATCTGGATATGTTGGTTGCCCACCACAAGCAATAACGATAACAAATGAAAAATATAATTTTTGGACGACGGAGCGTAGTTGGACTGCTGAATGCAATGGCCAAAAGTATTATTGTAGTTCCTTAGCAGGGGAGTCAGTGCAAATTTCATGTGCTCCTGAAAAAAAGTAATTGATGTTAAGGAGTTCATCAGTGGCTGTAGCGAGTGATTTTTTGGAAATAAGGTGGTGGCGTCTAAAAGTGCCATGCCGGGGTTAAAACCGTCTAAAAATTTTATTATTGCAAATATGTAAGGTTGACTTTTTTATAAAATATATACAAATATGGATTGACAGTATATAATTGTATGGTATATTTCATTTATGGAATACATTCCTCGTCATATAGAAAAAACCCTTCGTGAATATCTCAAAATATTCCCTGCCGTGAGTTTAACCGGCCCGCGACAATCAGGCAAATCCACAACCTTGCAGGAAATGTTTGGAGATAAATATGTCTATGTCACCTTTGACGATCCTTTGACAATTGATTATCTGACCCAGGACCCAAAAGGATTTATGAATAAGTATGGGAATAAAGTCATTTTTGATGAAGCCCAGAAAGCGCCGCTGTTATTCAATTATTTAAAAATGGCTATCGATAATGACCGACACAATTACGGGAATTTTATATTAACTGGGTCCAGCCAATTCACATTAATTAAGCAAATCACAGAAAGTTTGGCTGGACGTATTGGCTCATTATCATTACTGCCGTTCCATTTGTATGAACTTCCTGAGAGGTGGCGCAAGGATCAGATTCTTAAAGGGAGTTATCCGGAGCTTGTTCATCTGAAATATGAAAATACGTATCAATGGTATGGGGCGTATATCAATCATTATATTGAACGAGATGTCCGCAATATCAGCAATGTCGGTAACTTAAGTGACTTTCAACGGCTGGTCAAGCTATTGGCGGCCCGCGTTTCCCAGGAATTGAATACGGCTGCCCTGGCCAATGATATCGGCGTGACGGTGAGAACGGTGCAAAATTGGATTTCCATTCTGGAAGCCAGCTATATCATTTTCCTTGTTCCTTCTTATCATAAAAATTTAGGAAAGAGAATCGTCAAGCGGCCCAAATTGTATTTTTATGATACGGGGTTAGTCTGTTATTTTACGGGTATTGAAGATAAAACTGTGTTGCATAAAGGCCCGCTCGACGGACCGATTTTTGAGAATTATATTGTTGCTGAAATAAAGAAATGGATTTTGCATCACGGCTTGAAGGATCAGCTGTTTTATTTTCGGACAAATTTAGGCATTGAAGTTGATCTCATTATCGAAAATTTGACGAAAAATTTCAGTCGCTTAATTGAAATAAAAAGTACGGAGACGCCAAAGCCCGCAATGTTTAAGAGTCTTTTGAAAGTAGAGGAATTAGAAAGTCAGAAACAGCGGCGCAAAATGCAAATTCGCGATATTTTAATTTATCGAGGAGAAACTATACTGAACTATAGAGAAGGCTGTCAGTGTCTCAATTATTTCGATATGGATAAAGTGTTTTAAATGTTCATAAGCGGAACTGTCATATGATAGGGCTGTTGTTAATGACCTTTTGCTGAATAAACTTTTGTGACCTTAATCGTCGTCGTTCGTCGATGGTAAAACCCATTTATTTCAACGAACCCCTCGTTCTACTTGGGGTTCGCATTCAACTCATGGGCTTAGCCCTCGACTGATAATTTTGATCGCAAGTGAATTATGACACAGCAAATGAAAAGAATTGGGGTTCTGACATCTGGCGGGGATGGGCCGGGGATGAACGCGGCGATCCGTGCCGTTGTGCGTACCGCCGATTCGCGTGGGATGGAAGTCGCTGGTATTATTCGCGGGTATCAGGGATTGATCGACGATGAAGTAGTTTCGTTAGGGCATCGGGATGTTTCCAACATCATCAATCGAGGGGGCACGATTTTAAAGACGGCGCGTTCCGAGAAGTTTAAGACCGACAAAGGGGAAAAGATGGCGGTTGCGACTTTAAAAAAACATCATATTGACGGGTTGATCGTCATTGGCGGTGATGGCTCTTATCGCGGCGCGCAAATTTTGCATGAGAAATTTCAATTCCCCATCGTAACACTTCCGGGAACGATCGATAATGATCTTTACGGGACCGATCAAACGATCGGATGTGCCACCGCGGTCAATACCGCACTTGAATCGATCGATAAAATCCGTGATACCATTCAGAGCATGGAACGGATTTTTGTCGTCGAGGTCATGGGCAATAAATCCGGTTATATCGCCTTGCAAGTGGCTTTGGGGGCAGGCGCGGAGGACGTCTTGATCCCGGAGCGTTCCTTTGATTATCCGTCGATGATCAAGAAGATCAAAGCGGGACACCGAAAAGGAAAAGTCAGTTGGATCATCATTGTGGCGGAAGGGGCGGCCAAGGCCCCTGACGTGGCCGCAAAAATCGAACAGTTATCGGGTTTGGAGACACGGTTTGTGGTTTTAGGGCATGTGCAGCGAGGAGGAACGCCGGTTGCGGCAGATCGGATTTTGGCGACCCGGCTGGGTGTTCAAGCGGTTGAGCTTTTGCTGGACGGAGAATATGGGAAGGCGGTTGGGGTTTTGCAGGACGAAATTAATATTGTCAATTTGGTGCAAGCGTGTAAAATGCCAGAAAAGCATATCGGTGAATATCTTCGAATATTGGAGTTGTTGAGATAAAGGAGGAGTCATGGTAAAAATTTATTACGACAAAGACGCGGACTTGAATCAATTGAAAGGGAGAATCATCGCGATTGTTGGCTACGGGATCCAAGGCCGCGGTCAGGCGCTCAATTTGCGAGAGAGTGGTCTCAATGTGATTGTCGCGCAAAGAGAAGGTTCTGCCAACTATGATCGGGCCGTGGCAGATGGCTTCAAGCCCGTCGATGCCGCCACAGCAGCAAAGAAAGCCGACATCATTCAGATTCTAACCCAGGATCACGTTCAAGCGGAGCTTTACAAAAAAGCAATCCGACGGAATTTGAAAGCGGGAAAGACGTTGGTTTTTTCTCATGGGTTCAATATCCATTTCAAACAGATTGTTCCACCGACGGATGTGGATGTGTGGATGATCGCCCCCAAAGGTCCGGGGTCTTTGGTCCGTCGCGAATTTGAACAAGGTAAGGGAGTGCCCTGTTTGGTGGCGATTCATCAGGATGCCAGCGGGCATGCCTTAAAAGACGCGTTGGCTTACGCCCGCGGAATCGGCGGGACCCGTGCCGGTGTTATTGAAACCACTTTTAAAGAAGAAACCGAGACCGATCTTTTTGGCGAGCAGGCCGTGCTGTGCGGTGGGACCAGTGAGCTGATCCGCGCGGGTTTCCAAACCCTGGTCGACGCTGGATATCAGCCGGAAATCGCTTATTTCGAATGTCTGCATGAATTGAAATTGATCGTGGATTTGATTTATGAAGATGGCATTACCGGTATGCGCAAACGCGTTTCAGACACCGCCGAATACGGCGACTGCACGCGCGGGCCGCGGATCATCACCGAACGCACGCGTAAAGAAATGCAGAAGATCTTAAAAGAAGTTCAATCAGGAAAATTTGCTCGCGAGTGGATCCGCGAAAATAAGTTGGGCCGGCCCAAATTCAGTCAATTGCGCAAAGATGGGGAGCAGCACTCGATTGAAAAGATCGGACCGCAGCTGAGAAACATGTTTTCTTGGATAAAAAAGTAAGTGACAAGTCGCAAGTTTCAAGTCTCAAGTCAACAATTTACTTGAGACCTGAGACATGCAACCTGAGACTCCAAAATGAAACCCGACCACGTCTATATCTTCGACACCACCCTGCGCGACGGCGAGCAGGCGCCGGGTGCTAGCATGAACGAAAGTGAAAAGCTGGAAATCGCCTATTGTCTGGAACGTTTGGGCGTTGATATCATTGAAGCTGGTTTTCCGGTCAGTTCAACCGGTGATTTTAACTCAGTCCTTCAAGTGGCCAAAAAAATCAAGCGCTCTATCGTCTGCGGTCTGGCCCGTTCGAAAAAAGAAGACATTGATGCGGCGTATAACGCGGTCAAGGTGGCAGAGCAGGGGCGAATCCATGTGTTTTTAGCGACGTCGAAGATCCATCTGGAGCACAAGCTTAAAAAAAGCAAAGATGAGATTTTGGAGATGGCGGTCGAGGCGGTCAAGTATGCCAAGAAGAAAATTGCAGATGTTGAATTTTCACCGGAAGACGCTTCTCGTTCCGAAAAGGATTTTTTATACCGCATTATTGAAAATGTGATCAAGGCTGGCGCTAAGACCGTGAATATCCCAGACACCGTCGGATACAGCACACCGCAGGAATATGGTCAATTGATCGCGGACATCAAAAATAACGTTCCCAATATCAACAAGGCCGTGATTTCTGTTCATTGTCATGATGATCTGGGCCTCGCGGTTGGCAATTCGTTGTCGGCGGTCAAGAACGGTGCTCGGCAGGTCGAGTGCACGGTGAACGGCATTGGTGAGCGGGCCGGCAATGCTTCGATGGAAGAAATTGTTATGGCGTTAAAAACACGTCAGGATTTTTATGGAGTATCAACTAATATCAAGACCAAGGAGATCCATAAAATATCCCGTTTGGTCAGCCGCTTGACCGGATTTGTCGTCCCACCGAACAAAGCGATCGTCGGAGCCAATGCCTTTCGGCATGAATCTGGGATCCATCAGGACGGGGTCTTAAAGGAACGTTCGACCTATGAGATCATGCGTCCTGAGGACGTTGGGTTTATGGAAACGGGATTGGTTTTGGGCAAACATTCCGGCCGCCATGCCTTTAAAGTTCGGCTGAAGGCGTTGGGGATTGATGTGAGTGAAGAACAATTGGCCCAGGCCTTTGGCCGATTTAAAAATTTGGCCGATCAAAAAAAGCACGTTTATGATGAAGACCTTTTCGCGATCGTCGAGGACGAAATCAAGGTTGATAAACAAATTTGGACGCTGGTTGATTTGGTGACAACCAGTGGCGCAAAGATCCTGCCGCAAGTCGAGGTGACTTTGCGGTCCAAGGGAAAGGTCCACAAGATGAGCTCTTCCGGAGACGGCCCGGTTGACGCCTGTTATAAAGCCATTGATGGGCTGACAAAGGTGAAGGGGGAGCTGCTGGATTATTCCATCCAGTCGGTGAGTCGTGGTAAAGACGCCTTAGGTGAGGTCACGATCAAAGTTAAAATCAACGGCAAGAATGTCATCGCGCATGGGACGAGCACCGATATCATTGTGGCTTCGGCCAACGCGTATATCAACGCGATCAATAAGGTCATCGCGCAAGAAGGGTAATGGTCCCTTTCTTATGCCGGAACAAAAATTAACGTACGGTATCATCGGCAACCCGGTCAAGCATTCGTTGTCTCCGGTCATGCATAACACGGCTTTCAAGGCCTTGGCCGTCGACGCGGTCTATCAATTGTTTCCCCTTGAAGAAGACGAGGTTGAGTCCTTTCTAAAAGATGTTCGTAAGACAAATTCCCCGATTTTTGGTTTAAACGTCACCGTCCCCTATAAAGAAAAAGTGATCCCTTTCCTGGACGCGCTGAGCCCGTTCGCGCAGAAGGCCATGGCGGTCAACACCATCGTGGTCGAGCCCGACCGGCATTTGACTGGACATAATACCGACGGAGCAGGGTTTCTTGCTCATCTGGCGGAATTGCAATTTGATGTGAAAGGCAAACGGATTGTTGTTTTAGGTGCTGGTGGCACGGCCCGGTCGATCCTCACCGCACTTTGCCTTTTGCCAGAACGTCCGGAGTCGATCCATCTTTATAACCGCACGCATCAAAAGGCAAAAGGATTGGTGGCGGATTTGGGAAAGCGGATGGACGTTGGGTTGGTTACTGTTGAGGCGAGCATCGATGATCTCAATATTGAATTGGCTGATCTTTTGATCAATACGACCTCGGTTGGGTTGCATTCTGATGATCCTTGTTTGGTTGATGATTCGCTCATTCATTCCGACATGTTGGTTTATGACGTGATCTATCGACCTGCGTTGACACCGTTGTTGAAGCTCGCGCAGGCGGCCGGGGCAAAAACCGCGAATGGTTTGGGATTGTTGTTTTATCAGGGGGTTTTATCTTTTCAACATTGGTCTGGTATGCCGTTGGATACGAAGATCAAGCAAAAGATGCGCCGCAGTTTATTGACCTACGCATAAATGATGGAATTGATTATTTAGAAAGCGTAGGTCGAGATACTGACGACAATGATGTTTCATTAATTTTGGGAAAGTCAGTAGAAAAAGGAGCCGCTGCGTGACCGAGAGTGATTTTGTTGTGACGACCATTTTTATACTTGGTGCGGTGGTGGGGAGTTTTTTGAATGTCTGTATCGTGCGTATGCCGCTTGAGAAATCGATTGTTTATCCGCCGTCGCATTGTCCGCACTGCAAAAATCCACTTGCCTGGTATTTTAACATTCCTTTGTTGAGTTTTCTTTTTTTAAAGGGACGGTGCTTTACCTGCGGGAAGACAATCAGCTTTCGCTACTTTTTTGTTGAGCTTTTGACCGCACTGACCTTTGTTGGATTTTACAATCATTTTCATTTGTCGCTTTTGCTAGCCGCCTACTTGGTCATGGTCTGCGGGTTCATTGTGGCGACCTTTGTTGATTTTGAACATCGGATCATCCCGGATGAGATAAGCATGGGTGGGACAATGGCCGGGCTGTTTTTAAGCGTATGCATTCCAGCGATGCACGAAATAGACCGTGCTGTTTATCCCGGCTGGCAGGCGCACGCGGTTTCCATCGGACAGTCGCTGTTAGGGGCACTTGTTGGTGGAGGATCGATTTATTTGATGGGGCTGATAGGCGATTTGATTTTTAAAAAGGAGTCGATGGGTGGAGGGGATGTCAAACTCATGGCGATGATTGGTGCTTTCTTGGGATGGAAATACGCGGTTTTAAGTTTTTTTATCGCGCCGTTATTTGGGGCGGTTTACGGGATCGTGGAGAAAATCCGCACCAAAGACAGTGCCATTGCCTATGGTCCCTTTCTTATTATTGGGGCATTGATCAGCTTGTTTTGGGGGAAAATCCTCATTCGCTGGATTCTCGGCGGATATGGACTCTATGATTTGCCATAATTATATTAGAGAAGGTGATCTCGGCATTGGTTTTTCCACAAAGAAGTGTGTTGTAAAAATATTAATAAATGTTTGACAAGGTGTGTTATACCCCTCAAAATTTGTTTGAGGTGAGTAGTTTACAAGAATTAACATACGTGGATAAATTCACCTAACAATAAAAAAGCGAATAACTTACAGAATAAATTTTTAAAAAAATAAATGGTCAAACCTATTCTTAATCTGCATGTTAATCCAGGGGTTAAGTTGGTTCTCAGTACAGAGGATTATCTTTGCGGCGAATGTGGATGGAAAAGTTTGTAAGGTTCCCAAGTCAAGTTGAGACACCAACTTGTGGGGATGGGCAGACATTAAATCCGGAAACTAGCCAGTGTGAATAAGGAGGAAATTGTATGTGGAAATCTTTTAAAAAATTGCAGTATTGGCAAAAAGTGCTTTTAGTTTCGGTTCTCATGTTAAGATTGTTTGTTTTTTCTGTCCCCAGGTATGTTTTTGCTCAGGCAAATCCATCTGCAGTCCTAGATACAGATAACGATGGGATCCCCAATTCTCAAGATCCAGATATTGATGGAGATGGTACCCCTAACGCGACTGATACGGATGTCGATGGTGACGGTACTCCTAATGCGCAGGATACGGATGTTGATGGTGATGGACAAGACAATGCTCATGACATGGATGTCGACGGTGATGGACAAGACAATGCTCACGACATGGATGTCGATGGCGATGGAACGTCTAATGCGCAGGATACGGATGTTGATGGGGATGGACAAGACAATGCTCACGACATGGATGTCGATGGCGATGGAACGTCTAATGCGCAGGATACGGATGTCGACGGTGACGGACAAGACAATGCTCACGACATGGATGTCGATGGCGATGGAACGTCTAATGCGCAGGATACGGATGTTGATGGGGATGGACAGGACAATGCCCATGACGCTGATGTCGACGGCGACGGACAGGCTAATGCTCACGACATGGATGTCGATGGTGACGGACAGGCTAATGCTCACGACATGGATGTCGATGGGGATGGAACGTCTAATGCGCAGGATACGGATGTCGATGGCGATGGAACGTCTAATGCGCAGGATACCGATGTCGATGGTGATGGAACGTCTAATGCGCAGGATACGGATGTTGATGGGGATGGACAGGACAATGCCCATGACGCTGATATAGATGGTGACGGGCAAGACAATGCTCATGACACTGATGTTGATGGTGATGGACAGGATAATGCCCATGACGCTGATATTGATGGTGACGGGACATCTAACGCGGATGATACAAATGCTGGAGGTAATACCGCAGAGACTGGTGATGAGGGTGGTAGTGCAGAAGTTGGTGATCAAAGTGGTGATGCTGGGGCCGGTTCAGAAGAACCTACTCAAACGGAAGAGGCCACCGTAGACGAAACAGCAACTGAATCCGAAGAAACTGCTGTAGATGAAGAAACAACCGAATCCGAAGAGGAGGTTGTTGAGGATGAAGAGGCCACGGAACCTGAAGTAACTTTTGAACCATCAGATGTCCAGGAAGAAGAAGCTGCAGAAACAGCTGTCCAGGAAGAAGAAGCCGCAGAAACTGAAGTTGAGATACCAACATGTGGGGAAGGGGAGACATTAAATCCAGAAACTAACCAGTGTGAATAATAAGGAGGAATTTGTATGTGGAAATCGTTTAAAAAATTGAAGTATTGGCAAAAAGTGCTTTTAGTTTCGGTTTTGATGTTAAGATTGTTTGTTTTTTCTGTCCCCAGGTACGTTTTTGCTCAGGCAAATTCATCTGCAGTCCTAGATACAGATCATGATGGTATTCCCAATTCTAAAGATTCAGATATCGATGGAGATGGTACCCCTAACGCGACTGATAAAGATGTTGATGGTGATGGAATGTCTAATGCGCAGGATACGGATGTTGATGGTGATGGACAGGATAATGCCCATGACACCGATGTTGATGGCGATGGGAAAGACAATGCCCATGACGCTGATGTTGATGGTGACGGACAAGACAATGCTCACGACATGGATGTCGATGGCGATGGAATGTCTAATGCGCAGGATACTGATGTTGATGGTGATGGACAGGATAATGCCCATGACGCTGATGTCGATGGTGATGGTACGTCTAATGCTCAGGATACCGATGTCGACGGCGATGGAACGTCTAATGCGCAGGATACGGATGTCGATGGTGACGGACAAGACAATGCTCACGACACCGATGTTGATGGCGACGGGAAAGACAATGCCCATGACGCTGATGTTGATGGTGATGGCACGTCTAATGCGCAGGATACCGATGTCGATGGCGATGGAACGTCTAATGCGCAGGATACCGATGTTGATGGCGACGGGAAAGACAATGCCCATGACGCTGAT